>DATKAB010000022.1 GCA_035498555.1 Candidatus Sulfotelmatobacter sp. | reverse complement strand
TGGTCGCCGTAGGTCGTGAAGAGTTCCCGGTACGGGATGCCCGGCTCGTTCACACGAATCGTCTCCGAGAACCAGCGCCTCTGTGGGTCGAACACGCTGTGGGCGAGCCCGTCCGAGCCGACGAAGCTGGTGCTCACCGGCGCCCCCACGTACACCATGAACGAGTCGATCGGCGCCGCACTTCCCGCCGCGCTTGCGCTGATGAAGTTGTTGGGCGCGAGCGGGCTCAATGGGTCCTTGTCGAACCAGCCGGTTCGCGTCGCCGCCGAGTTCGAGTACCCGGTCGACAGGTTCGTCCGATACTTGAAGCGGAGCTGGATGGTCGAGGCGCTCGACACGTCCACGTCCCGGTACGCCAGCTGATCCCACTGCCCGCCGTAGCCCGGCCACTTTACGTTGGTCCCCCCGAGCGCCCCTCCCGCTCCCACCCCGATCGCGTCGTTCGCCAGCACCGTCCCGTTGTAGGCGTTCCCCGTCACCGGATCGATCTGGCTCACATCGCTCTCCCGCCTCAGCCCGCACCACAGCGAGTAGCTCCCCGACAGTGGCGTCCAGCCCACCCCGTCCGAGCCATTGGTCCCGGGATCCCGGTGCCACACCCCGACCACGCCGGTCGTGCGCTTCGACCCCGCGCCCTGGTTGATCGCGTAGTTGGCGACATTCCCGTAGTCCAGCGCCCACCACGGCCGTTGATCGTCGGTGAGCGTCAGGCCCCCGGTGTCGTTCAGCAGCTCGCGGTACGGCCACCAGCCGAACAGCGAGTCGCCGTGCACTGTGGCAAGATTGTTGTGCACCGCATCGTTGTCCCAGCCCCAGTAGCCGTAGTCATTGGGATTGGACGAGCCCGGACGGAAGTGCCCCGGCCCGATGCTCCAGTAGTTCGAGCCCGCGAAATTCGGTGAGAAGCCGACGTACGTGGTCTCGCCCGAGACCGGGCTCGGCACGATCTCGACCGAGGCGCGGCGCATCGCGCTCGGCTCGCTCGAGTCGAGGCCGTCCGCCAACAGCGGGGTCGCGGCGAAAAACAAAATCCCCGCCGCCGTCCAGGAGAAAATCGATGGGCGTGACATCGCAGCCATCCAGGCGGGGCAGGGTTCTTCGATAGAGCATACTCCTGCCACGCGGCCGGGCAAGTCGGCGCGGGCCCAAAGCAAATGGGCCGGGCGATCGCCCGGCCCGTTCGCTCTTGCGGGCGGCGGTTACTTGAGCACGATCAGCTTCACGCGTCAGAACGGTGCCGGCCTAGCCATTCCCCTCGTCGCCCTGCGACAGGAACCGCTCGAGCCAGCGGAACACTTCGAGCACGATCAGCGCGAGGATCGTTCCCACCACGGCGAGCCCGTAGGCGTGGCAACCGACCGTGGTGCCGATCGCCGCCACCATCCAGATGCTGGCCGCGGTGGTGAGCCCGTGCACGTAACCCTCCTGGCGGAGGATGCTGCCGGCGCCGAGGAAGCCGACGCCGGTGATCACCCCGTGCACGATACGAGTGGGGTCCATGCTCGGACCGCCGAACTCACGGGCCGCGTGAACCGTGAGCAGCGTGAACATGGTGGAGCCGAGGCAGACCAGCACGTGCGTGCGGAGCCCGGCCGGCTTGCGTCCCATCTGCCGCTCGAAGCCCACCAGGGTTCCGAGCAGCGTGGAAACCAGCATCGCGATCGAGTCGGACAGCAACATGGAGCTCATCTACTTGCGCTTGAACTGCGCGGGGCGCTTCTCGAGGAAGGCGTTCAGGCCCTCGTGCATGTCTTCGCTGGCCGCGAGGATTCCGAAGAATCCGCTCTCGAAGCGCAGCGCGTCGGCGAGTGGCAGGCTCGCGCCGCGATGCACCGATTCGAGCACCGCTTCCACCGCCAGCGGTCCGTTCTTGAGGATCGCCCGGGCCAGCGCGATCGCTTCGTCGAGCAGCTTCTCGCGCGGCACCACGCAATTGACCAGGCCGATCCTCTCCGCCTCCTCGGCCTTGACGCGCCGGCCGGTCAGGATCAGCTCGAGCGCACGCCCGCGCCCCACCAGCCGCGGTAGACGTTGCGTGCCGCCGTACCCCGGAATGATGCCGAGGCTCACCTCGGGCAGCCCGATCACCGCGTTCTCGGACGCCAGGCGCATATGGCAGGCCAGCGCCAGCTCGCAGCCGCCGCCGAACGCGTAGCCGTTGACCGCGGCGATCACCGGCTTGGTCGCGGTGTCGAGCAGGTCGAGCACGCGCTGGCCGAAGCGCGAGATGTCCTCCGCCCCGCGCGGATCGAGCACCGCCAGCTCGTTGATGTCGGCGCCCGAGATGAAGCTCTTCTCGCCGGCGCCAGTGACGACCAGAGCGCCCTGCGAAGCGTCCTCGCGGAACCGTGTCGCGCAATCCTCGATCTCGCCAAGGGTCTCGCGGTTCAAAGCGTTCAGCACTTCGGGGCGATGAACGGTCAGGATGGTGACCGCCTCGCGGCGCTCGATCTGCAGGTTCTTGTAAGCGGGTGCGGTGGCGGTGGTCATGTCGAATTCCAGGTTCGCTGTGGCCTCGGCGCGGCGCCCGCTTTGAGGTGCCACGCACCGAAGGTGGCGCGGGAGTATAGGAAGGGGGCGGAGCGCCGACAAGGGAAACACGCTTTGGGACCCGCGGCTTGAGTCGATTCCCGTGGCTTCCTAGAATCATCCCCTGGCGCGTCGTTCTGACCCTCGGGGCGTTCGATGGACTCCGCTTCACCAGCCGTCGTTCCTAACATCCAGATGCTCATGGCCGAGCTCGACTTCCTCTCGAAGTTGAGTCAGGTGGTGGCGTCCACCAACGAACTGCAGCCGATCCTCGACTGGATCGTCCGCGAAACCACCTCCCTGCTCTCGGCCGATGAGGGCACGATCCGCCTGCCCGACCCCGAGACCGCCGGCGATCCGATGAAGACCAAGGTCCGCCGCCGCTCGCGCGGCACCGAGTCGGGCTCGTGGCCGGCGGCGGTGAGTCTGAGCGTCGAGGGCTACCTGAGTTTGCAGGGCGACGTCCTCGCCACCTCGGACCTGCACGACGATCCGCGCTTTCCCGGGCTCCGCGGCGGCAACAACCGGATCCGCGCCTTGCTTGCCGTTCCGCTGCGGCTCAGCGGGCGCATGACCGGCATGCTGGCGGTCACCCACAACGAGCCGGGCCGGCAGTGGATGCCGAACGAGATCCAGCTGCTGACGATCGTCGCCAACAGCTCGGCGAGCGTGCTCGAGCAGGCTCGACTGCGCGCCGAGTCGGTGGAGCGCCAGCGGCTCGAAGAGTTGAACCGGCGCATGGAGCAGGAATTGAAGCAGGCGCGCGACATCCAGATGGGCCTGGTGCCGCGCTGGCCGCTCAAGGCGGGCGGATGGGAAGCCGCCGGTCGGATCGAGCCGGCGCGCATCGTCGGCGGCGACGCCTTCAACTACTACGCGCTGCCCGATGGGCGCGTGGCGGTGGCGATCGCCGACGTGTCGGGGAAGGGCGTGCCGGCGGCGCTGCTGATGTCGAGCGTCCAGGCCTCGCTGCGCGCGTTCTGCGACGGCCGCTGGCCGATCCCCGATGCCATGAGTCACCTGAATCGCAGCGTGGCGCGCGCGGCGCGGAACGGCAAGTTCATCACGTTGTTCTATGCCGAGCTGGACCTCGAACTCGGACGCCTGCGCTACAGCAACGCCGGCCACAACTATCCGATGCTCCGCCGCGCCGACGGCTCGATCGAGCTTCTGAAGACCGGCGGCCTCCCGCTCGGTCTGTTCGAGGACACCGCTTTCGCCCAGGGCGAGACGTCGTTCCGCTCGGGCGACGCGCTCCTGCTCTACAGCGACGGAGTCTCGGAGGCGCTGGATCCGGCCGGTGCCGAGTTCGGCGAGGAACGGCTCGAGCGGCTGTGGAAGGAGCACGGCGCCCGCCCGACCGGTGAAGTGCTGGACCTGCTGCTCGACGAGCTCGGCCACTTCCGCGCCGCGGCCAGCCAGAGCGACGACATCACGCTGGTGGTGGTGGGCGGCGCCGCGCGCTGACGCCGGTGCGCCGCTTCCTGCTGCCGGCGCTGCTCCTCCTCGCCGTCGCGGTTGCGTGCACCGTCTGGGCGGCGTGGGAGGTCGCGCGCTTCGACGTTGCCAGCCTCGCACGGCTGACGCCGGCGCGCACCGCGCTGATGCGCCAGCGCGAGAGCGAGGCACGCGACGCGGGCAAGCCCTGGGACCCCGACGCGCGGATCGTCCCCTACGATCGCATCTCGCCGCTGCTGCGCCGCGCGGTGCTGATTGCCGAGGACGACGCGTTCTACAGCCACGATGGGCTCGACTGGAACGAGATCCGGCACGCCGCGCGGACCAATCTCGAGAAAGGACGTGTGATTCGGGGCGGCAGCACGATCACCCAGCAGCTCGCGAAGAACCTGTTCCTCGACGGCCGACGATCGCTGACGCGGAAGCTGGAAGAGGCGCTGCTCGCCGTGCGCCTCGAGCGCGCCCTCACCAAACGCAGGATCTTCGAGCTCTACCTCAATCGGATCGAATGGGGCGACGGGATCTTCGGCGCCGAATCCGCGGCGCAGCGCTACTTCGGAGTGCCGGCGGCCGAACTCAGCCCGCGGCAGGCGGTGTTGCTCGCGGCCGTGATCATCAATCCACGACGCTATTCGGTGCTGTCGCCACCGCCCCGCATCGAGCGGCGCGTGCGCATCATCGCTTCACGCATGCACGGGCGCGGGTTTCTGAGCGACGAGCAGTACCGGGCCGCGATCGGCGCGGTGCCCGAGGCGCCCTCGCACTGGTGGTGGCCGTGGTCGCATGCGGCGCCCGAGAGCCTTCCCCCAGCGCCGGCCGATTCGACCTCACCCGCCGAGAGCCTCCTTGACCAGCCGTGACACGGTGCCGCCTTCGGCGCGCCCCTTGACCTGGGCCATCACCACACCCATCACCTGCCCCATGGCCTTCGGTCCCGCCGCCCCCAGTTTCTCCACCGTCTGCTTCACCAGCGAGCGCAGGTCGTCCTCGCTCATCATTTGCGGCAGGTAGCGTCGCGTCACCGCGATCTCCTGTTCTTCACGCGCCACCAGATCGGCGCGCCCGGCCTTCTGCAGCTCTTCGATGGTTTCGCGCCGCTTCTTAACGTAGCGCTGCAGCACCTCGACTTCCTCGTCGGACGACAGCACGGCTTCGCGGGGCTTCTTGGTCTTCGCTTCCATCAGCGCGGCCTTCAGCATGCGCAGGGTGCTGAGCGTGTCGGCATCCTTGGCCTTCATGGCCGGAGCCATGTCGCCCTGGATGCGTTCGAGAATCGAGCCTTCCGCCATGATCGCTCCTGTGAGTGGCGCGTGCCGCGCGCGGCGCGTCCGCACGGCTGGATCACGCAGGTTAGCACGCGGGCCGGCGAGGACTGAGTCGTGCTCCGAAGATTGCAGTGGGCAGGAGTCTGACGGTTGCGCCGCAAGCTCCTGGCCCGATTTTCGATGTGAGTCGCCGGAACCTGTGGAACGGCTTGGGTTTCTGCCGGCCAACCGCAATCTTCGGAGCATGACCCGAGGATTGAATCGCGAGGCCGGCTTCCAGGGCGCCACGAAGAAACGCCGCCGGGCGGCGGGCCCGGCGGCGTCGGAGGGAACCCGGTGGCGCTAGCGGTAGAGCACCTTCACGCGGCCCCAGGTGTCGGAGTGACTCGGCGTCGCGCCGCAGCAGTCGGCGTCGGCGAACATCGCGACGTTGCCCGGGAAGCCGATGTCCACGCACAGGTCGTCGAATCCGCTCGGATAGACGTTGTAGCTCACGCACGGATTGCAGATGTTGGTGGTCACGAGCCGGGGCTGCGTCGAGCTGGTGTTGCACCCGGCGCCCGGGGCGATGAAGTTGATGCCGATGAACGCCGGACCATTGATGCAGCAGCCGGTGGGCAGAGGCAGCGTGAAGATGTAGTTGCCGGCGGCCCCCGGCGCCAGGTTGTAGTTGAGCGGCGGGCACAGATAATTGCTGGGATCGGGCCGGAAGCAGCCCGATGCGCCGGTCGCTCCCACCACCGAGATCTGCACCGGCTGGCTGCAGGCTGCCTGGAAATTGAGATAGATCTGGATGTCGTTGAGCTGCACCGCCCCCGTCGCGCAGGCGCAGTTCGCCGGGTTGACGAGGTTGAAGTAGGCGTCGTCGGGCGGCGCCAGGTAGTTCACGATCCACGCGGGCGGATCGGTGACGCCGAGCACGCACGCAGCGTTCGTGGACGTGCCGTGGCCGAGCTGGAACTGCTGGACCGACTCGGGCGACAGCGGCTCTGCCGGGGGCAGCGGCTTGGCCGCGTGGGCGGCCATGGTTCCCAGCGAGAGCGTCAGCAGCGAGAGCGTGATGGCAAGGCGGTAGCGGAGTCGCATGAGGGTGGGCCTCCGAACGCGGGGTGCACTGCTGAGTTACCGGGCGACCAGGCGGCCAGAATCTTCCGGCGGCCCGAGCACACCTGCCAAGTTCCGCGAGCGAGCGCTCCGCGTCAACAGCAAAGTGTCCGATACGGCCCTTCGAGTTTAGCCGGGCGTGAGTTTGTCGTGCCGGAATGATCATGCCGGCTCAAGACCGGGCGCAGAGGGCCGACCGGCATCGGTGACGCGGCGTCTCGGGCGTTGCGACTCACTTGAGCGCCGGAACCTCGGCCTCGAATCCGATCGTGAAGATGAGGTTGTCGACGTTGGTGAAATCGTAGCGGTCGTTGCGCTCGATGCCCGCCCGCACCCATCCCTTCTTCACGTCCACCGCCCAGCCGATGGTGCGCTCGGTGGCCGGAGCGAGCGTGAACTGGAGCCAGTCGTTCTGCTCGTTGGCGAACCGCACCCGCATCGGGAGCACGTAGAGATCGCTGCCGCGCGGGTCGTGGTAGAGGGTGATCGAGGCGAAATTGTAGGAACCCCAGTAATAGTCGCCGCCGATCCCCTGCACCCACAGGGTCGCATCCGTGGTCACGATCGGGCTCAACTCGGCACGGGCCACGACGTGGTTCGAGACCACCTGATCGGTCATGAGCCAGTAGCGGTCCTGGTCGGGCTGGTGAGCCCATTGAACCGTGTAGACCGAACGCCGCCGATCACGGAAGTGGAATCCGATTTCGGGCCGGAACTGGTCGGGGCCATTGTCGCGGTTCCAGTACTCGAGCTGGACGTGGAAAGGCCCCGGCACCCAGTACGCGAGCCAGTCCTGCATGTTGTTGTGGTCGCTGAACACCCAGTAGCGGTACTGGCCGCCCACCACCGGCGGTCGTTCGGCGCGAACGGGAGGGGCGCCGAGCAGCAGCGCGCCGGCCAGGATCGTGAAGAGCCGCAAGCGCCTCATTCGATCCGATCCTCCGGGCCCCGGCGAGGGCGCATGGTGCCGGTGATGAATCGGAACCAGAACCACACGAACAACGCGGCGGTCCGCATGAGGGTGTTGAGCACTCCGTACAGTGGGTAGGCGAGCAGAACCAGCAGCGACGCCCGCTTCTCGGTGCCGGGCATCCGCACGTTGGTGTAGGGGTAGATCTCGAACAGCAGGTAAAGGAGGTAGACCCCTGCTCCCCACCACCACAGCCCCGGCGTGATGGCGATCAGGATGATCGACCAGGTCTTGAACGGATCGCTCACCAGCGTGAACACGTTGTAGGCCATCTCGTAGCGCAGGCGCCACGCGACACCCGGCGCCACGATCAGGCGAATGAAGTTGCCGAACTGGTGATACATCCCCGGGTACCAGCCGGTCAGGCGCTGCTTGACCCAGGTCGATAGCGTCGCCGGCGCGACGGTCCACACCGGTTCGTTCGCGAACACGATGCGACCGTGATGGAGCAGGTGGATGATGGTGCGCTGCAGATCCTCGCCCTGGAACACACCGGTGTGCTCGTGGTGGAACTGATTCAGGTCCTCGGTGCGAAACAGCCCCACCGCCCCGGACACGCAGCTCACCGAATGCGTCACGTCGTGGAAGCGTTTGCCGATCTCCATGCTCTTGCCGTACTCGTAGCGCTGCAGGCTGCCGAGGAAACCGTTGCCGCGAGAACCGTCACGATTGCGGCGGTCCGGCAGGACGTGGAAGGCGACGGCATCGAAGCCGTCGCGCGACAGCAGCGAAGTCGGGAGGCGCGCACCACCGAGCCTCGTGTCGTCGTCGAGCAACAGCGTGTACGGCGTCTTGACCCTGTAGACCGCGTAATGAATCGCCGACGCCTTGCCCTTGCTCTTCTCGAAACGATGCACCTGGCAGCCGAAGCCGGCCGCCACCGCCGAGGTCTGGTCGGTGCTGGCGTCATCCACCACCAGGATCCTCTCCGGCGGCACCAGGTGTTTCAGTTGCGAGATGGTGGCGGGCAGGTCCTTCTCGCCGTTCCGGCTCGCGATCACGGCGGTGACCAGCGACGGATCGGACGCGAAATGGCGCTCCTCGCTCCGCCCCAGCAACTCCATCAGGAGCTTCACGAAGTCCACCAGCCCGCAGAGGAGCACCGCGAAAAGCACGCCATTCGCCCATCCGGGCATGGGATCCGATCCCTCCGGTGACAAGGCCAGCCATGGCTTCTGGATGGATGCGAGAGTTATCGGCAACTGGGAATCGAACGCTCAGCGCCCGTGCGCGCGGTCCCGCCGGCACGCCATTGCAATCCGCAACGAGCCGGTGGCTTGACCGGCCGCGGAGCGCTCCCTACGCTGCGCCGTCTCGAACCGGAGGACGGACGCGCATGAACCGCAGCCAGCGGCTCGAAGAGTTGAGGCGGCGCCGCGCCGAGGCACTGGCCGGAGGCGGTGCCGAGCGGGTGGCGAAGATCCACGCGCGCGGCTGTCTCACCGCCCGCGAGCGTCTCGAGCTGCTGCTCGACGCCGGCTCGTTTGTCGAGGTCGGCACGCACGTCACCCATCGCGCGCGCGAGTTCGGCATGGACGCGAAACGCATCATCGGCGACGGAGTGGTGGCGGGATGGGGCACGGTCGACGGCCGCTTGATCTACTGCTTCGCCCAGGACTTCACAGTCTTCGGCGGCACCATGAGCGAGGCCAACGGCCGGAAGATCTGCGCGATCATGGACCTGGCCATGGACAACGGCGCGCCAGTCGTGGGCCTCAACGATTCGGGCGGCGCGCGCATCCAGGAGGGCGTGGTGTCGCTGGGGGCCTACGCCGACGTGTTCTTGCGCAACACCCTGGCTTCCGGAGTGGTGCCGCAGATTTCCGCGATCATGGGCCCGTGCGCGGGCGGCGCGGTCTACTCCCCCGCCATCACCGACTTCACCATCATGGTCGAAGGCACGAGCTACATGTTCGTGACCGGGCCCGAAGTGATCAAAGCCGTCACCTCGGAAGAGGTCAGCTTCGAGGAGCTGGGCGGCGCGATGACGCACAATGCGAAGAGTGGGGTGGCCCATTTCGCGGCCGCGGACGATGCCGACGGGATCCGTCACATCAAGCGCCTGCTTTCCTTCATCCCTTCCAACAATCAGGAAGAGCCGCCGCGGCGCTCCTGCAGCGATCCGGCGGATCGTCGCGATCCCGAGCTCGCGACGCTGGTTCCCGAATCGCCCGACAAGCCCTACGACATGAAGGACCTGGTGAGACGGGTGGTGGACGACGGAGATTTCTTCGAGGTCCACGCCCATTTCGCGCCGAACCTGATCGTCGGGTTCGCCCGGCTGAACGGCCGGCCGGTCGGGATCGTCGGCAATCAACCGGCGGTGCTGGCCGGCGTGCTCGACATCGACTCGTCGGTCAAGGGAGCGCGATTCGTCCGCTTCTGCGACGCCTTCAACATCCCGTTGGTGACCTTCGAAGACGTGCCCGGATTCCTGCCCGGCACGCGACAGGAATGGGGCGGCATCATCCGCCACGGCGCAAAGCTGCTCTATGCCTACTGCGAGGCCACTGTCCCCAAGCTCACCGTGGTGGTGCGGAAGGCCTACGGCGGAGCCTACGACGTCATGTCGAGCAAGCACATTCGCGGCGACTTCAATGTCGCCTGGCCGAGCGCCGAGATGGCGGTGATGGGCGCGGACGGCGCGGTCAACATCCTCTATCGCGACGAGCTTTCGCGCGCCAGGGATCCCGCCGCCGAGCGCAGCCGCCTGGTCGAGGAATACAACGATCGCTTTGCGAGCCCGTGGGCGGCCGCCGAGATGGGTTATCTCGACGACGTCATCGAGCCGCAGGAAACCCGGCCGCGTCTCGTCGCCGCGCTCGAGATGCTGCGCCAGAAACGCCAGCAGCTGCCCTTCAAGAAACACGGCAATCCGCCGCTCTGATCGGGCCGGTCACGCCTCACCGCACCAGCATCGCGTCACCGTAGGAGTAGAAGCGATAGCGTTGCTCCACCGCGTGGGCGTAGGCGCGGCGCAGCAGCTCCTCGCCCGCGAACGCCGCGACCAGCAGCAGCAGGGTCGTGCGGGGCAGATGGAAGTTGGTGAGCAGGGCGTCCACGGCCTGGAAGTGATAGGGCGGCAGGATGAACTTGCGCGTCCAGCCCGAGCCCGCGCCGAGCCTTCCGCCGGCGAGATCGCAGCACGACTCGAGCGCGCGCACCACGGTGGTTCCCACCGCCACCCGGCGATGGCCGCGGTCGCGCGCGGCACGCAGGCGCGCGGCCGAGGCCTCGCTCAGCTCGAACCACTCCTCGTCCATGGCGTGCCGACTCGGATCCTGCGCGGTGATCGGCCGGAAGGTGCCGGGCCCGACGTGGAGCACCAGCGGGACGGATTCGATCCCCGACGCCGCCAGAGCCGCGAGCAGCTCGGGCGTGAAATGGAGGCCGGCGGTGGGGGCCGCCACGGCGCCGTCCACGCGCGCGAACACCGTCTGGTAGCGCTCGGCGTCGCTGGGGTTCGCCGCGCGGTGGATGTAGGGCGGCAGCGGGACCTCGCCGTGCGCGCGCATCGCCGCGTCGAGATCGCCGGCGACGATCCTCACCACGCGCTCTCCCGCCGCCCCCGCCTGCGCCACCTCGACTACAAGGTCACCGGATTCGCCGGTGAGCCGCTCCCCGATTCGCGCGTTGCGGGCCGGACGCGCGAGCACACGCCAGCCCCCCGAAGGATCGGGGCGCACGAACAGGCACTCGACCGCCCCGCCGGTCGGCCGGCGCAACCGCAGGCGGGCCGGGCGGACACGCGTCTCGTTGAGCGCCAGCACATCGCCGGCCGAGAGCCACCGCGCGAGATCCGCAATGCGCGAGTCGTGGAGCGAGCCGCGCTCTCGATCCACGACCAGCAGGCGCGCCTCATCGCGGCGGGGCGGCGGCTCCTGCGCGATCAGCTCCTCGGGCAGCTCGTAGTCGAGATCGGCGAGCCTCAGGAGAGCGGGAGCTCCGATTGCGAGCCGGAGGGACGGACGGCGTCGCGCACCAGCGAGTCGGGCGGAATCATTCCGAGATGGGAGTAGGCGAGCATGGTCGCCATGCGCCCGCGCGGCGTGCGCTTGACGAGTCCCTCCTGAACCAGGAAGGGCTCGTATACGTCCTCGAGCGTGGTGGCCTCCTCGCCCACCACCACGGCCAGCGTGCTGAGACCGACCGGGCCACCCTGGTACTTGACGATCAGCGCCTCGAGCAGCCGGCGATCCATTTCGTCGAGCCCGCGCTCGTCCACTTCGAGGAGACGGAGTGCATCACGCGTCACGTCCAGCGTGACGCGGCCATCCGAGCGGACCAGCGCCACGTCGCGCACCCGCCGCAGCAGACGGTTGGCAACTCGCGGCGTGCCGCGCGCGCGGCGCGCGATCTCGGTGGCGGCGGCGTCGTCGAGCGGGGTTTCGAGAATGCCCGCCGAACGCCGAACGATCGTGGCCAGGTCCTCGGCACCGTAGTAGTCGAGGCGCAGCGTCAAGCCAAAACGCGCCCGCAGCGGCGACGAGAGCAGACCCGAGCGCGTGGTCGCGCCGATCAGCGTGAAACGGTCGAGGTGGATCTTGAGCGAACGGGCGCTCGGGCCGCGATCCAGCATGATGTCGAGCGTGAAGTCCTCGAGCGCGGGGTAGAGGTATTCCTCGACCACCGGGCTCAGGCGATGAATTTCGTCCACGAACAGCACGCCGCGCGGACCGACGTTGGTGAGCAGCCCGGCAAGATCTCCCGGCCGCTCGATCACCGGCCCCGAGGTGTGGGTGATCTCGACGCCCAGCTCGTGGGCCACGATGCCCGCCAGCGTGGTCTTGCCGAGCCCCGGCGGCCCGTGGAACAGGATGTGGTCCATCGCTTCGCCGCGGCGGCGCGCCGCCTCGAGGAAGATGCGGAGCTGCTCGCGCACGCCGGGCTGGCCTACGAACTCGGTCAGCGCGGGTGGCCGGAGGCGGGACTCCTCCTGGCGCTCTCCCGGCTGCGGCTCGGGGTCCGAGAAGCGCGAGGCGGCCGGAAGGCGTGAAGTTCGACGGTCGTCCTGACGGGCTGGGTTCACGGGGTCCTCCCTGTCCTCGAGCTAGCGCGCGCCGACCGCGGCCTTTCCGAGCCGCGCGAGTGCGCGGCGAACGAGATCCTCGAGCGATGGCTCGTCGCTGCCGCCGCCCACCTCGCGCAGCGCCTCCTCGGCCTGCGCCGAAGTGTACCCGAGCCGGGTCAGCGCCGCGACGGCGTCACGCAACTTCTCGGCGCGCGGCAGTACGCTCGCCTCGCGCTGGCCGGCCGGCGCCTCGATGCGGTCGCGCAGCTCCACCACCATGCGCTCCGCGGTGCGGCGGCCGATGCCGGGGATCGCCACCAGCATGCCAAGATTCTCGTCGCGGATCGCTCGAGCCAGCGCCTCGGGGCGAAGCCCCGACAGCACGGCCATCGCCAGCTTCGGACCCACGCCACTCACCGTGATCAGCTGATCGAACAGCTTGAGTTCCTGGGACTCGGAAAATCCGAACAGCATCAGAGCGTCTTCGCGCACGATCTGCCGGGTGCGAAGCGCCACGGTGCTGCCGACCGGCGGCAACGACGAGGCGGTGAACGTGGAAACGCTGACCAGATAGCCGACGCCCCCCGCATCCACCACGCAGTAGCCGGGCGCCTTCTCGGCGAGCACGCCGCGAAGCGAAGCGATCACGTCGCCCTCCGGCGCGCGAGCAGCGCCTCGAGCGTGCGCGCCGCGGCGCTGGCCGCACGCGCCGGCGCCCGGAGCCGGGCGCGGTGCTGGTGGCAGAGCGCCACCGCCAGCGCGTCGGCGGCGTCGGGCTGAAGGGCGCCTTCGACCGCGAGCAGCCGGCGCACCATGAAGCCGACCTGCTCCTTGGAAGCGCCACCGTTGCCGGCAACGCTGAGCTTCACCTCGCGGGGCGTGTACTCGGCGAGTGGCAGGTCGCGCGCGACCGCCGCCACCAGCAGCGCGCCGCGGACGTGGCCGAGCACCAGCGTCGAGCGCACGCTCTCGTGATAGAAGGCTTCTTCGACCGCCACGCAGTCGGGGGCGAATTCGTCCATGATCTCTCCCACGCGCCGAACGATGGCGTGCAGCCGGTGCGGAAGGTCGAGCTTCGCACCCGGCGACACGTGCCCATGATACAGGCTCCGGAAGCGATTGCCGCTTCCCTCCACGACGCCGAAGCCGGTGCGCCGGCTGCCGGGGTCCAGTCCCAGGACGCGCACGCGGATTCGGCCGACGCCTCACGCGGTGTGGGCGCCGGCCTCCTTCTCGGCTTTCGCCGCGGCGATCACCTTGTCGGCGATTTCTCGAGGGACCTCTTCGTATCGGTCGTGCTTCGCCGAGTGCATCCCCCGCCCCTGAGTGAGCGAGCGAAGGTGCGCCGCGTACTTGTAGAGCTCGGCGAGCGGCGCCATCGCGCGGATCTGCTGGTAGTGCCCGTCGGCCTCGGTGCCGAGGATCTTTCCACGGCGTGACGAAAGATCGCCCATCACGTCGCCCAGGAACTCCTCGGGAACCCGCACCGTGATCTCGTGCACCGGCTCGAGCAGAACGGCTCGTGCCTCGGGTTTCTGCATCACCTCGTGGAAGCAAGTCTCGGCGGCGATCTTGAACGCCATTTCCGACGAATCCACGTCGTGGTGCTTGCCGAAGAACAGCGCCACCTGGAGGTCCACTACCGGATAGCCGGCCAGCGGACCCCGCTCCATCGCCGCCACCACGCCCTTCTCCACCGCCGGGATGTACTGATTCGGCACCACGCCGCCCTTGATCTCGTCGAGGAACTTGAAGCCGTCGCCGCGCTTCAGCGGTTCGAGCCTCAAATGCACCTCGCCGAACTGGCCCCGGCCGCCGCTCTGCTTCTTGTGGCGGTATTCGCCTTGCGCCTTGCCCTTGATGGTTTCGCGGTAGGGCACGTGCGGCTTGGTGAGGAGCACCTCCACGCCGAAGCGGCGCTTGAGGCGATCCACCATGACCTCGAGCTGGAGATCGCCCATTCCCGTAATCAGGGTTTCGTGGGTGCTGGTCTCGTAGTGGCGACTGAAGGTGGGATCCTCTTCGTGCAGTCGCGAGAGGCCCTGGGCCATCTTTTCCTCGTCACCCTTGTTCTTGGAGTGAACGCACTCGGCGGTCACCGGGTTCGGGAAGAGCGGCATGCGCAGCTTGAGCGGGCGTGCCTTGTCGGCGAGCGTATCGCCGGTATGGGTCTCGCGGAGTTTCACCGCCGCGACGATGTCGCCGGCCGCGGCGGCCTTGCACTCGTTTCGTTCCTTGCCGACCAGGTGATAGAGCGTTCCGACCTTTTCCGCCCGGTTCCGCGAGGTGTTCACCAGCTCGCGACCCGGCTCGAGATGACCGGAGAAGATCCGGATCAGCGACAGATCGCCGAGATGCTGCTCGGAAAGGGTCTTGAACACGATGCCCGCGAACGGTTCGGCGGCTTCGGGCTTGCAGGTCGCGGTCTTGCCGTCGGCCATCTCGCCCTGCTCGGGCGCCACGTCGAGTGGCGAAGGCAGCACGTCGGCGACTTCGTCGAGGATTTCCTTCACGCCGTGGTTGTTGAACGCCGAGCAACAGAACACCGGGACCAGATCGCCCTGCACCACGCGCTCGCACAGTCCGTGACGGATCTCCTCGACCGTGAGCGAGCCCTCGCCGAGGAATTTCTCCATCAGCGTCTCGTCGGCGGTCGCCGCGTCCTCCATCAGCTGACTGCGCGCCGCCTCGATCTGCGCCTTCATGTCCTCGGGCACCGGCACTTCCTGGCTCCTGGCGTCCATGCCCTTGCCGGCGAAGGTGTAGGCCTTGCCCTCGATCAGGTCGACGATGCCGCGGAAATTCTCGGCCTGCCCGATCGGCAGCTGCGCGGGGACGGCGTTGATGCCCAGCCGCTCGCGCGTCGACTTGATGGCGCCGAGAAAGTCGGCGTGCTCCTTGTCCATCATGTTGACCACCATCAGCGTGGGCGACTTTTCGTGCTTGAGGATCTCCCACACCACCTCGGTGCCGACCTCGGCGCCAGCGTTCGCGCGGATCATGAGAATGGCCGCGTCCGCGACTCTCAGGGCGCTGTGGACGTCGCCGACGAAGTCGGCATAGCCGGGGGTGTCGAGCAGGTTGACCTTGTGGCCGGCCCACTCGAACTGGGCGAGGCTCAGATTGATGGTGATCTGGCGCTGGACCTCGTCGGCGGCGTAATCGAGCAGGGTCGTGCCCTCACTGATCCTACCCAGCCGGTTCGTGGCTTTGGCGAGGAACAGCATGGCCTCGGCGAGCGTAGTCTTGCCGACGCCATGGTGCGCGACCAGCGCAACGTTTCGAATCTGTGACGTCGCGTACTCCTTCAACCGGCACCTCCCCGTGAGAGAAATCCGCCCGGGCCGGCGGCACTGCGCCGCGCAGGGAAAGAAGGGCCTCGCGACGTGACGTAAGGTGAAGGGACAGCGGACGCTATCACCTCGTTTTTCCCCGGGTCAAGACCCGTCGAACCGAGATCCCTCCAGACGTTTGACCACCGTGAAGCCCGCCCGTAGTGTGTCGCCTCACCCTGCCCAGGCGGTGGGGCTCCCCGCCGCAACATCCGACTCGAAAGGAGAAGATGGATGACCGCAAACGGAGCGCTACGCCGTGTCGCCGCGCTCGCGATTCTCGCCTCGATTCTGGCCGCTTTCTCGGCCTTTCAGGCTTCGGGGGACGCGCCGAAGGCACCGCCTGCCGGCAACCCCGCCAACGCCAAGCCGATCTTCACTTCCAAGTGCATCGCGTGTCACAAGGTGGATGGAACCGGCGGCGTCAAGCTGACCGGGAACCCCACTCCGAACTGGAAGGATCCCAAGACCTGGGCGGACCCCAAGCGCAAGAACGTGGACGCCTACCTCCGGGATTGCATCACGAACGGCAAGGCTCCCTCCGGAATGGTCGCGTGGGGAAAGACCGGACAGCTCAAGCCCCAGCAGATCGAGGATCTGATCGCCTACATCAAGACGACCTTCAAGCCGAAGTGATCGCGGGCGGCGAAGCGCCGCTCGAAGCTGGAATAGGAACGGGCGGATCTCGCGGGAGGTCCGCCCGATTCGTTCAGCGAATCACGATGGCGTACGGCATCAGCGTCCAGATGGCGCCGCGGGAGGCGAACGCCGCGGTGCCCAGCTGGCGCAACGGCGCAAGCGCGTCGATCAGAGCGCTGGCATTCGCCTCATCGGCATCGTCGTCGGCGAAGAAATCGCCGAGGAACCGCTGAAAGAACGACGGTTCGAGTTCGGGCAGTCGCTCGATGACCACGTCCGCGTCCTTCGGTATTCCGGCCTTCTTCCGGGCCACGTCGATCGCCACCTCGAGGCCACCCAGCTGATCCGCGAGTCCGAGTCGCACCGCGCGCGCGCCGCTCCAAACATGGCCCTGGGCGACCGAATCGACCGCGGCGACCGGCATGTGCCGCCCGTCGCTCACCAGCTTCAGGAATCGGTGATAGGTCCCCTGCATCTGGTTCGCGTAGATGCGTTCTTCCTCGGGGCTGAAATCTTTGAAAGGCGACAGCATCTCGGCGCGCGGTCCGGTGACCACGGTCTCGATGTTCATGCCGAGCTTCTGATAGAGGCCGAGCACGTTGAACTTTCCGCCGAACACGCCGATCGAGCCGGTGATCGTCGTCGGCTCGGCCACGATGGTCTGCGCGGGCACGGCGATGTAGTAGCCGCCCGATGCGGCGAGGTCGGACATGCTCACCACCAGCGGCTTCGCGCGAGCGAGCCGCCACACCTCGTGCCACATGGCATCGGCGGCGTCGGCGTCGCCGCCAGGGCTGTCGATACGCAGCACCACCGCGCGAATCGAGCGCCGCGTGCGCGCGCGCTGGAGCGCTTCGATGATGGTCTCGGAGCCGGCGACGATGCCGCCGGTCGGCGAGCTGCGGCTGCGGCCCGAGCCGATGTCGCCCGAGACGGTGACGATGGCGAGATGCGGGCCGGCGCCGCCCTCCCCAAGGCCGCTGGCATAGCGCGGAAATTTGAGCAGGCTCGCGCCGCGACCCGCTCGCCGCATCGCCAGGGAATCGAGGTCCGCGGTGTAGAGCACGGAATCCACCAGCTCGAGGGCGCGCGCGCCTTCGGCCGTGAACGGGCCCCGATCCATCCAGGCCCGCACCGAGTCCGAGGACGCATGGCGATCCGCGGCCAGCGATGTGAGGAAGGTGTCGTAGGTATCGCCGAGCAACGCGGTCATGGATTCGCGGGCCGGGTCGGACATTCCGGTCCGGGTGTAGCTCTCCACCGCCGATTTGAAGCGGCCGACGCTCAGGAAATTGGGCCGCACGCCGAGCTTGTCGAACGTCCCGCGCAGGAACAGCGCGGAGGCACGCAGCCCGTCGAGCTCGAGCGACGCCGCCGGGGGCATGCCGATTCGCGAGGAGCCGCTGGCCAGCAGGTATTCGGGTTCGCCGCCGCCTTCGATGCTCGCGTACACCGGCTTTCCGCTCTGGCGGAACTCCCGTAGCGCGTCGCGCACTTCGCAGACCTTGGCCCAACCCCAGTTGATGCCGCGGACGTGAAGCACGAGCGCCTTGACGTGGTCGTCGTCTCGTGCGGCGCGCAGCGTCTCCAGCACGTCGAACACCGTCATTCGCGGACGACGCCAGAATCTCGGGGAGAACGGCCCGGGCGGCGGCTGGTCCTCCCCGATCGTCGCGGGCACGTCCCATACCAGCACCGTGGCCGATGACGCATAGGCCGGCCGGCGCATCCGAAGCGACACCACGAGCAGCAGGAAACCCACCGCGCTCAGCGCGATGACCAGCAGAACCACCCCTCGGCGCGAAGACATGCGGTTCGATCACCTCCGGAAGATCGACGATTCAGAAGAGTCTACGCACGTCGAATGAGAAGTAAAGGCTGGTCCCGTTTTCGATCGGCTCGTCGTGCCGCTCGACCCGAGCGTCGGCCAGCACGCGAACACGCCACAGACGAGCGACGGTCTGATCCCCGAACAGGTCCAATTCCACGAAATCATAGTCGGTGTGGAGGCTGACCGATGCGCCGTCTTCGAGCGAGGTCGCGGAGAACGAGCGACGACCTCCCGCCCCCGACAGGGTCCACAACGAACGCGACGCGAATCGGTCGAATTGAACGAGCCCGGCGAACTCCCGATAGGACTCGCCGGGATTGAGCTGGGCCGAGAGCCATTCCGCGCGGGGCCCGATCCCCAGGCTCCAGCCGCCCCGAGGACTGAATCGCACGCCGGTCTGCGCGCGAGCCAGCCGATAGTCGAAGTAGAGCAGACTGTCCTGGACGTCGTACCGCTGGGTCTCGACCTCGAGATGGGTCGGCCACGACCATCGGCCGAGTCCGAGCGCGATGAGATCGCCGCCCACGCGCCCCAGCCAAAAATTGTCCGCGCTGCTCGGCGCCGGCTGCAGGGTGACGCGTCGCACCGCCTCGGCACCGAGCTCGAGCGAGCTTCCCCCCGGCAGCGGCCAGTGCGTATGCAGCTCGGTATCATGTTCGAAGTGATTGCGCGCGGCGGAATCGGGGAACTGGCGGACGTGCAGCAGGTAGTCGAGCCGCCAGTCGCCGCCGGCGAGCGCGGTGTGATCGATCGCGGCGAGCAGACCGGCGACGTTTCGATCGAGCAGGTACCGCGAGTCGCCGCCCGTGGTGTGGAGCCACTCGCCAAGCATACCCAGCTCGGCGCCGAGCGATCGATCCGGCCAGTCGTGTCGTACCCGCATCGTGCCGCCGGCGCGGCTCTCCTCGAGATCGCGCCCCAGGGTGCGGTCCCAGCGATACTCGGCACCCGGGGTGACGAACAGGCTCCAGTCGCGGGCGAACCGGCTCTGCCAGGTGCCGTTCAGAGTGGCGCGCCGCAGCAGATCGCCGTACGCGACTTCGTTGGTGAGCGAGTAGGCCATCGTCCGAAGGCCCCGAGTGCCGCTCACCGCGGCGAGGGCGACGGCCGCGAAGCGCGATTGAGGGGTGTCGAATCTTTGCGGCTTGAGGAAGGTGGTGTCGACGAGCGCGTCGAGATAGTAGATCTCGTTCGTGTAGTCGGTGCTGCCGCCCAGCTCGAAGCGCGTGTCGCGCGTGTCGGGAGGCGCGGCCGGAGGGTCACCCTGCGCCCACGCCGGTGCGCCCAGGAACGGAACCAGGAACGCGAGGGCGGCGCACGCCGCCCCGGGCGTTCGTCGGCGGAAATCGGGGGACATCGCCGCGGCCGGCGGAGCGAATCCTAGAGTTTTACGCCCGAGAGCCGCAGGGCCCGGAACGCCGCGGTACGCGCCGATTGCGTCAGGCGCAGACAGGCATCATCGTTTCCGGCCCGCAATTCGTCTGAGGCGCGGCGCTGAATGTCCTCGGCCTGGCTCAATGCGGCCCGAGCGCGATCGTTCGGGTGTTCGGTCACCGAGAGCCGGGCGCGATCGAGCACGGCGTCGGTGCGCTCGAGCGCGCGCTCGGCGGCGGGGCCGATGTCCTCGGGGATGTTGCAGAGGCGCAGCGCGCGCCAGCCACGCTCTCGGGCACTCATGGTGAGACGCAGGGCGGCGAGATAACGGCCGCTCCCCTGGGCGGCCTCGGCGCGCTCCTGCAGATCCATCGCGCCCTGGAAGAGCGAGCGGGCGCGATCGTCGGCGCACTCTTCGATGCGATCGCGAGCACGCTCCAGCAGCTGGCGGCTGCGCTGGACCTGCGTGCCGACGCGGTCGGGGTCCGGGAGCCCCTGCGCGTTGGCGATCGCCACGTCGGCGCGCGTTCGGGCGTCGAGTGTCAGCCTGAGGGCCAGCCCGAACTGCGATGATTCGTACACGCGACGCGCTTCGGTCTGCAGGCTGACCGCCTGATCGAGAGCCATCTTCGCCTGGGCGTTCCCCGAGCCGGTCACAATGCTCTGAGCCTGGGCAATGCGATCGTCCGTGCGCTGGAGCTCGATCAGAACGCGGGGCGCGTCCTGGGCGCCGGCCCGAGTGGCCGGAAGCACGAGTGTCACGGCGAACAGGAACCACCGGAGCCAGCGCATGGGTCTCGAGCACCTCCCGACGCCCGCGCCGCGGTGACGCCGCGGGACGCAGGCCTTTCCAGGGTGCAAAAGGCAGGCGCCGTGCCGGACGACCAGCATTGGATCGGATGCCGGGCAAGGTGAAGCGGCCCTTGGAATTGAGGGCCCGCGCCGTGCTCCTCCCGGTTAGGGCCGTCCAGGAGGGGGTGCCCCCGGCGGGACAGCCGGGCGGCATGGCTGAACCAAGACGAACCGCCGGGGGGCGGCCAGGCGGGCGAGCTGCGAGGAAGGCGGCGAGGTGCGAGGCCCCGGAGGGAGACCCCAAAGCGAAGCGGGCGCCCCGCCCGAAGGCGAGGCGCCCGATCGAAAAAAGGGGCGGCGACCTACTCTCCCACCCAGTTTCCCGGGCAGTACCATTGGCGCGGGAGGGCTTAACTTCTCTGTTCGGAATGGGAAGAGGTGTTTCCCCTCCGCCGTTGCCACCCCAAAATCAGTGACAATCGAAACAAGACGCTGGGCACCAGTCGAAGCGCCCAAGAAAAACCGGCCAAGCCGCACGGCTGATTAGTACGGGTCGGCTGAAGCCCTTGCAGGCCTTACACCTCCCGCCTATCGACGTCGTAATCTCCGACGAGCCTTGAGGTGGCATACGCCACGGGATCCCTCATCTTAGGGTGTGTTTCGCGCTTAGAGGCTTTCAGCGCTTATCACATCCGAACATAGCTACCCGGCAGTGCCCTTGGCAGAACAGCCGGCACACTAGAGGTTCGTTCGCTCCGGTCCTCTCGTACTAGGAGCAACTCCCCGCAAGGATCCTACGCCCACGATGGATAGGGACCGAACTGTCTCACGACGTTCTGAACCCAGCTCACGTACCGCTTTAATGGGCGAACAGCCCAACCCTTGGGACCTTCTCCAGCCCCAGGATGCGATGAGCCGACATCGAGGTGCCAAACCCCGCCGTCGATGTGAACTCTCGGGCAGGATCAGCCTGTTATCCCCAGCGTACCTTTTATCCGTTAAGCGATGGCCTTTCCACACAGAACCACCGGATCACTATGCCCTGCTTTCGCATCTGCTCGACCTGTCCGTCTCGCAGTTAAGCTCCCTTGTGCCATTGCACTCCACGCGCGATTACCAACCGCGCTGAGGGAACCTTTGGGCGCCTCCGTTACCTTTTGGGAGGCAACCGCCCCAGTTAAACTACCCGCCTGACACTGTTCCGTGGCCGGATGACGGCTCAGGGTTAGAATCCCGAAGTTTCAAGGGTGGTATTTCAAGGTTGGCTCCACGAGAGCTAGCGCTCCCGCTTCAAAGCCTCCCACCTATCCTACACATGAAAATTCAGAACCCAATATCAGGTTATAGTAAAGGTGCATGGGGTCTTTCTGTCCAGTCGCGGGTAAGCGGCATCTTCACCGCTGCTACAGTTTCGCCGAGCAGTTGCAGGAGACAGCAGTCAAGTCGTTACACCATTCGTGCAGGTCGGAACTTACCCGACAAGGAATTTCGCTCGGATCTTCCCTAAGGTTTCCCAGAGGGCCGGACTTTACCTTGATCGTCCTCGATTCATCCGGCTCGCGATGGCTCTGATTGCTCCAATGCCATCTACTCGCAGGTGAAGCCCCACTTTCATCATCAAGACCACGCTCCGAAACAACTCGAAGTCCTGGCGCTTGCTGGTCTGAAGCGGGTGCCGCTCGAAGAATGGAATGATGCGCTGGACCAGATGATCCAGTCCTCGCACCCGATACGCTTTTCGTTCGGCGTGATTCGTTCGAACCACTCCGCATTCGAAAAAGTCTCGAAGCGCGAGTAACGCCTTCACATCACGCTCGTGTTGCACGACGGTGAATTCAGGCAGAACCTGATCGCCACATCTCATGCCGGAATTGTGATTGACTCCGACATGGAAGCAGCCTTCACCGCCCACGAAGCCAGTGATCCACTCTGGAGCTGGTGTCATTGGACGATCCCGAACGTCAAGTCTCTGAGGGTTCCCTGTGCAACAGGGCCTTCCCTGCGGATTACCCCCATGTCCGTCTGATTTTTACTGCCCGCATTGCGCGGACGAGTACAGAACGGCTGTTCGAGGGCTTTCCCGCATATGGTTCGGTTTTACTAAGGCTAGCGATGACTAACCTTAGGACCGTTATAGTTACGGCCGCCGTTTACCGGGGCTTCAGTTCAGAGCTTTGGCTTGCGCCTGACCCCTCTCTTTAACCTTCCGGCACCGGGCAGGTGTCACTCCCTATACGTCGCCTCATCGGCTTAGCAGAGAGATGTGTTTTTGG
>DATKAB010000021.1 GCA_035498555.1 Candidatus Sulfotelmatobacter sp. | reverse complement strand
CGACGCCACCACCGTGCTCGACCGCGCGATCTCGGAGCTCGGCATCTACCCGGCGGTGGATCCGCTCGGCTCGACCAGCCGCATCCTCGATCCGGCGATCGTCGGGGAGGAGCACTACAACACCGCGCGCACGGTGCAGCGGATTCTCCAGCGCTACAAGGATCTCCAGGATATCATCGCCATCCTCGGCATGGACGAGCTGTCGGAGGACGACAAGGTGACGGTGGGCCGCGCGCGCCGCATTCAGCGCTACCTCTCGCAGCCCTTCTTCGTCGCCGAAGTCTTCACCGGCACGCCCGGCCGGTACGTCAAGCTCGAGGACACCATCCGCGGCTTCAAGATGATCGTGAACGGCGAGCTGGACGACCTGCCCGAGCAGGCCTTCTACATGAAGGGTCCGATCGAGGAAGTGATTGAAGCCGGCGAGAAGCTCGCGGCGGCGGCGCGGTAGAGGCGACGATGGCGACCACCTTCCAGCTCGCGATTCTCACACCCGAGCGTTCGGTGTTCGACGGCGCGGTCGAGTACGTCCAGGTGCCCGGCGCCGAGGGCTACCTCGGCGTGCTCGCCCATCACGCCGCGCTGGTGACATCGCTCGGCGCGGGCGCGCTCACGGTTCGGCGCCCCGGCGGCCCCGAGGAGCAGCTGCGGGTGAGCGGCGGCTTCTTCGAGGTGAGCAACAATCGCGCGACGGTGCTGGCCGACAGCGTGAGCGGGGAGCTGCGGGCCTAGAACGCAGGTTCGGGCCCTGGCGAAGACTCGCGTGAACCCGGGGCGCGCCGGTCCATGAAACACCTCGACGACATCGACATCCAGACCGAAGAGTTCGCCGAATTCTACGACGAGCTGCCGCTGTGGTCGGCGCCGTTCGGGCTCGCGATGCTCGATCGCGTTCCGATCCGCGCGGGCCAGACCATTCTCGACGTCGGCGCCGGCTCCGGCTTCCTCAGCATCGAGCTGGCGCAGCGCTGCGGACCCGGCACTCGCGTGATCGCCGTGGATCCGTGGGCGCCGGTCGCGCGCCGATTGCGCCGGCGGCTGGCGCGTCTTGGCCTCGCCGGGGTCGAAGTCGTGGATCGCGATGCCGCCACGCTCGATCTACCCGGCGAATCCGTGGACCTGATCGTCTCCAATCTGGGCATCAACAATTTCGAGAACGCCGATCACGTGCTGCGGGTCTGCCATCGCGTGGCGAAGCCCGGCGCGAGCCTCGTCCTCACCACCAATCTCTCCGGCCACATGGCCGAGTTCTACGAAGTCCTTCGCGCCACGCTGGTCGAACTCGGCCAGCACGATCGCGTCGCCGGCCTCGAGCAGCACATCGCCCATCGCGGCACGGTGGAATCGGTGAGCGCGCGGCTCGTGAGCGCCGGCTTTCGAATCCACGACTTCGTGCGCTCCGGATTTCGCATGCGCTTCGCCGACGGCACCGCGCTGCTCCGCCACGCCTTCATCCGCATGGGCTTCATGCCGGCGTGGAAGGCGATCCTCCGCGACGGCACGGTCGCGGAGTCGATGGCGAAGCTCGAAGCCAACCTCAATGCGGTTGCCGCCCGCCGCGGCGAGCTCGCGCTCACCGTCCCGACCGCGCTGATCGAGGGCCGCAAGTAGGGCGACGCGAGCGCCGGCTCGAGCGGCTCATCGACCGCTCGGCGCGCGGCGTTCCGATCGAGGCGCTCGCGACCGCGAAGATCAGAGCTTCCCCTTGTCGACCTGCGTGAACCACGGGGTCGCGAGGTCCTGGATCTGATACTCGATGAAATAGTGTCGGAAGCACGCGATGTCTCGCGCCGCCGACGCCAGCAGAAGCACGGCCGCGAACGCGATCGCGATGGCGCGTGCTCGAGCCGGGCGCGCGACCGGGATCGCCCGCACCCCCGCGACCACCAGCGAACCCGCCAGCAACGCGATCGGGCCATAAATCGGGGAGAGGAAGCGCAGGTTCTTGGACGGGTAGCTGAACGAAACCGCGCTGAAGGCGATCGCGTAGATCGCGAGCGCCGCGAGCGCCGCTCCGGCGCGGGGCGCGTCGAGCCGGGCGAGCGGCCAGCGCGCGCGCAGCAGCGCCCAGATCGCCGCCAGGTAGCCGAGCATGAACGGAACCGGCTGAAGGATGCGGAATCCAGTCAGGTAGTACCCGATGCCGCCGCTCTGGTACTCGCGCATGTAGTCGTCGGGCGCGGTGGCTTCCTTGCTCAGCAGCCAGGTGGCGTGCAGCGCCTTCCAGCCGCCGTTCGCCGCCACGATCACCGCCGCGGCGAGCAGGCCCGCGGTGGCGCCGAGCGCGAGCACTCCGACTGGCGCCCGCCATCCTCCCGTGCGCCGCCACTCGATGAAGGCGAGCCCGGCGACGCCGAGCCCGACCGGAATGATCGAGCTCTCCTTCACCGTGAGCGCGAAGCAGGCGATCGCCATGAAGCCGAGCGAGGCGAGCCGCGTGCGGCGGTCGCCGTTCGCCGCCACCAGGAAGCACGCCACCATCCCCACCGACAGCAGGCTCATGACGTCGTCCTGCCAGGCCCGGCGGGCGAGCCCGAGGTCGAGCGGCGAAGCCGCGAGGAACAGCATCGCGATCACGCCCGCCCACGGATCGAGCGCCAGGAATCCGATGGCGCCGATGAGCCCGATCGCGCCGAGGCTCGATGCGGTCGAGAGCAGCTCACCGGTTTCGACGGTGCGGTGTCCGGTGACGCGCATGGCCACCGCCACCAGCGCCATGAAACCAAAGCGATTGGGCCACGGATAGTCCACGTCTTCACCGGCGTTGAACTGGCGCGTCAGCCGGGCCTGCCAGGCCGGCCCTTCCCGCGCGATCCCCGCGCCGAACTTCGTGTAGAGATCCTCATCCGGGGATCGTTCGGTGACGTGAAACCAGTGAGCCCGCAGCGCCAGCGCCAGAATGAACGTGGCGAACGCCGCGAGGTGCGCGGCGCCGAGCCGGCGGCCGAAGAACTTGAGCGTCACATCGCGATCCTAGCGCGCGGCAGCGCGCGGGCGAAGCGCGTGGCGCGGGGGTAGACTGTGGCCATGCCCCGCCTCGTCCTGCTCAACAAACCCTACGGCATGCTCTGTCAGTTCAGGGATCATGAGGGTCGCGCGACGCTCGCCGAGCTCGACGTGCCGCCCGGGCTCTATCCCGCCGGCCGGCTCGACGCCGACAGCGAAGGCCTGCTGGTGCTCACCGACGACGGTGCGCTGCAACACCGCATCACCGATCCGCGCCACAAGCTGCCCAAGACCTACTGGGTGCAGATCGAGGGCGTGCCCAGTCGCGAAGCGCTCGACGCGCTACGACGCGGCGTGGCGCTCAACGATGGGCGCACGCGGCCGGCGCGCGTCCGCGCCATCGCTGCGCCCAGGCTGTGGCCGCGCACGCCCCCGATTCGCGAGCGCTCTGCGATTCCCACCCACTGGCTCGAGCTCACCATCACCGAGGGCCGC
The DNA here is from genome assembly GCA_035498555.1 of Candidatus Sulfotelmatobacter sp. Classification (NCBI taxonomy): domain Bacteria; kingdom Pseudomonadati; phylum Acidobacteriota; class Terriglobia; order Terriglobales; family Candidatus Korobacteraceae; genus Candidatus Sulfotelmatobacter; species Candidatus Sulfotelmatobacter sp. Next base: position 52,447 of record DATKAB010000021.1, on the reverse strand, counting down.
AATCGTCAGGTCCGCCGCATGACCGCAGCGGTGGAACTTCCCACGCTGCGCCTGGTGCGCGTGCGGATCGGTCCATTCGACCTCGCGCGGCTCGCCCCCGGCGAGTGGCGCGAGATCGCGCCACCGCGCGAGCTGGCGGGCCGTTCGCGAACTTCGCGGGGGCGAGCTGGCCGGCCGGTCACGAATCGGACGTCGCCGCGTATCAGAATCGAACCCCAAGCGCCGGCCGCGGCGCCATCCCGACACGGAGGAGTGTCATGAGGTTGACTCGTGTTTTCGCCAGCCCGCTCGTGATCGTGGCGGTGCTCGGTGTGTTCTCTGCGGTGGCGCTCGCCGACACCAACCCGACCACTCGGGTCGAGAAGGCGACCGCAGCGCAGCCTGCTTCCGCAGCCCCGGCGAGCGTCAAGCCGGAGACCGCGATCTTCGCCGGCGGCTGCTTCTGGAGCATGGAGGTGCAATTTGAGTCGCGCCCCGGAGTGCTCTCGGTGGTCTCGGGCTACTCGGGCGGCCACACCTCGAATCCCACCTACGAAGAGGTGGGATCGGGAATGACCGGGCACAAGGAGTCGGTCGAGGTGAAGTTCGATCCGAGCAAGATCACGTACGAGCAGCTGCTTGACATCTACTGGCACGGCATCGATCCCACGCAGAGCGATGGCCAGTTCTGCGATCGCGGCGACGAGTACACCTCGGTCGTGTTCTACCGCGACGAGGCGCAGCACCAGGCGGCGCTCGCCTCCAAGGCCGGGATCGAGAAATCCGGCGTGCTGAAGAGACCCATCGTCACCGAGATCCGGAAGGCCGGCCCGTTTTACCCGGCGGAGGACTACCACCAGGACTTCTGGAAGAAGTCGTGGGACCATTACCACGCCTATCGTGTGGGCTGCGGGCGCGATCGCCAGCTGCAGGCGGTGTGGGGGAAGCTGGCGGTGCTGCCTGTGGCGTACTCGCAGACCAGCGCCTCGCACTGAGAGATAGCGAACCGCCCCGCAGAGTCATGCGGGGCGGTCGCGTAGGGAGGAGCCGGGCGGCCATCGCCACCTCCTGCTCCCGGCTGGGCTGGCGCGGCCCGCGGAGCCGCCACCAAACCCATGTTGAATCGTCCGTGAATCAGTGGACGAAGGTCACTCGCGTCTGAACCTGCTGTCCTCCAATGCGGCCCATCACGAAGTACAGACCGCTGCGGACCTGCGCACCGTCATCCTTCCGGCCGTCCCAGGTGATCTCGTACTGGCCGGGGGCACGGGTACCGCTGGTGAGCTGACGAACCAGACGGCCGCTGATGTCGTACACACCGATCGTGACGTCGGCCGGGCTGGCGGTCGATATCGCGAAGGCGAGCCGCGTCGACGAACTGAACGGGTTGGGCTCGAAAGTGCCGAGCGTGAGCGGGCCATCGAGGTCGTCCATGATCTCGGTGGACAGCGGCTCGGGGTCGGCGCCCGAAGCCAGCAGGGCGTCCATGTCGTCCACGGCGGCCGGCGACGTCGAAGCGTTCGACGCCGGCGGGTTGGTGTAGCAAGTCGGTCCGATACCGAGGCCGTGATTGATGTTCCAGGCGGTGCGGATCAGCGAGCGATAAGAGTCGCGCACGGTACGAATCCGGTCGTTGGTGCTATTGAGACGGGTCAGCTCCGACGACGCGAAGTCGAGGAACGACGCCACCGTGCCGGTGTAGCTCGGCAGCGACACATGGGTCGAAGGATCGAGCGCGATCGGCTGGCCATTGCGAGCGACGAGAGCCGCCTGACCCGCGCACACGTTGGCCCACACCGCCGCGGTCTGGCGGATGGCGCGGGTGCGGAGCGAACGCCGCCAACCCTGCATGACGCTGCAGAAGCCGGCGTCGGTGCTGTTCAGCATCGGCGCGTGGCTCGAGACGCAATCGGCGACCGGCAGCAGCACGTTGGCATCGATCCGATTGCCCCGGCGATCACGGCTCGGACACTCGGCCGACCACCACCAGGCCGGGCGCGGGCAGTTCTGAACCTGCGAGCAATCCGCGAAGGTCACGACCTGGGTGGTGGGAGTGCTCCAGCACCCGTCGGGCAGCGTCCGGATCTTGAGCTGGTAGCTGCCGGCATTCGACACGTTCACACAGGAGCTGGTGGCAAAGAAGCCGAATGGGCCGGTCCACTGATAACCGAAGCCGTCCGGCCCGCACAGCGAGACCGTGTTGTCGGTGCAGCCGTTGCTCGGACCGGCGATGGCCGGAGCGGCGGGCGGCGGCGTCGAGGTGATCGTCGTGGTGCACGGGGCCGACCAGTTGGTCCCGTCGAACACCGACAGCGAATAGACGCCCGCGGTCGACGCGGTGATGCAGGGATCGGAAGCGGTCGACCCGTCAGGGAACGTCCAGCGGAAGTCCCAGGCGTCGATCGGGCCGCACAGAGTGACCGGCGAGCCGCAGATCTGGGTCGCACCCGTGATCGAGCAATCGGCCGAGGCCCGGCCGGCCGCCAAGGTCACGGTGATGGCCAAAGCGAGGCCGCTAAGATGGCGGAGCGTTGTTCGGCGCATGATGTGTTCCCCCCAGGGTCGCGCGAATGAAGCCGCGCGGCCTACCGTCGGTCTTGAAAGAACGGGGCCAATCGTGCGCGGTGGCGAATTCGCCCGGTCGGGACGTGCGGGTTGCATGAAGGCTCGCGCGAATCGGGGGTTTTCGCGACGCGCCGGCCGGATCCTCCGCGCACTCGTGCAGGACGCGCGATCAGGACGGGCGCAACGCGCGCGAGCGGGGACCGACCGCCCGAGCCCGAATCGGGCAGGCCGCACGGCGATTCTGCGTTTTCAGTGTCCCCTGCGTGTGGTAATGCTCCGCGAATGCACGACGCCGCAGCCGCCGACCTGGCACCCGCCGAACGCCCCGCCGGAGCCCGCGAGCTCACCGTTCGCTCGCTGATCACCGCCATGGTGGTGGCGGCCGTGATCGGCGGCTCCTATCCCTACGTCGTGCTCAAGCTCGGCTTCGGCCCGAACATATCGGTGGTGTCCGCGTTCTTCGGCTACCTGGCGCTGGGCATCGCCTTTCGCAATTTCAATCGGTGGGAGAACAACATCGTCCAGACCGCCGGGACCTCGGCGGGGCAGACCGCTTTCCTGTGCGTGCTGATGGCGGCGTTCGACATGCTGCGCATGGATCCGGGTGCCCACTTCACCTTCGTGCTCACCCCCACCATGGCCTTTCTCTGGCTCACCACCGCGGGCATCCTCGGGGTGCTGCTGTCGGTGCCCATGCGCCAGCACTTCGTGGTGGATGAAAAGCTCACCTTCGCCGACGGCGTGGCGGCCGGAGAAACCCTGATCGTACTCGACTCACGCGGCGACGAATCAAAGAGCGCCGCGCGCTCGATGGCCCTGGGCGGCGTGCTCTCGGCCGTCCTCTTCGCCATTCGCGAGGATGCCCGCCTGATCGGCAAGGCGTGGTACCGCATTCCCGAGCTGCTGCCGCTCAGTGCCAACGGCGCCAAGATGAACGTCGGCATCAGCTGGAGCCTGCTCTCGCTCGGCTCGGGCATGCTGGTGGGTTTCCGGGTGACGGTCAGCATGCTGATCGGCTGCATTGTCGCCTGGGTGCTGATGCCGCCGTGGCTGCTCGCCAGCGGCTGGGTCCCTCACATGCTGCGGCGCGAGATGTTGCTGTGGATCATGTGGCCGGCGACCGGCGTGCTGGTGGCCGGCGGACTCACCGCGCTGGTGCTGCGCTGGAAGGTGCTGGTCAAGACCTTCAGGAATCTCACCATGGCCTCGATGGACAGCGGCGACTTCCCGATCCGCTGGGTGATCTGGGGGTCCTTGATCAGCGCGGCGGCGCTGGTGGCGGTGCAGGTATCACTCGGTATGTCGCCGTGGCTCACGATCGCGGCGATCATCCTCTCGCTGCCGCTCATGCTGGTGGGGATTCGCGTGCTCGGCGAGACCAACTGGGGACCGATCAGCACGCTCTCCAACATGATGCAGGGCATCTTCGGCGTACTCGCGCCCGGGCAACTGCTGCCCAACATCGTCTCGAGCGGCGTCACCGGTTCGGTTGCCTCCGCCTCGGAAGGTCTGATGCAGGACTACAAGACCGGTTACATGATCGGCAGCACGCCCAAGTACCTCACCTACGCACAGCTGCTGGCCGTGCCGGTGGGCGCCGCGGCGGTTTCGTTCGTCTATCCGCTGCTGCGCGACAGTTACGGCATTGGCGGCGACAACGGTCTCCAGTCGCCGATCTCGCAGCGCTTCGTCGGCTTCGGCATCATCCTGTCGAAGGGCTTGAGCGCGCTCCCGCACGGCGCGGTGGCGGCGCTGCTGGTCGGCGCGGCGATCGGGGTCGCGCTCACGCTCCTCGAGTCGACTTTCCTCAGGAAGTGGGTGCCGTCACCGGCCGGGCTCGGCATCGGCATGCTGGTGCCGGGCAGCGCGGTGTGCACGATGTTCCTGGGAGGGCTGCTCCAGGAGGTCTGGCGAATCGGCTCCAGGCGCTCGCAGGAGCGCTACGTCGTGCCGCTCTCTTCCGGGTTCATCGCCGGCGAGGCGCTGATCGCGACCCTGATTCCGATTCTCGTCGCGCTCAAGATCCTCCACCTCCAGGACTAGGCGGCGACGCCAGAGGCCGCCGGATTCTCAGCGCCGCTCGAGCGGCTGCGGCGTGGAAGTCGCGATCTCCTTGCCTTCCGACAGCGCCACCACCCGCACCAGCACCTTGCGATTCGGGTCGAGCATGAAGGGCAGCGTTCGCGCGTCGAGATCGAGGCTGGTGTCGGTGGCCGCCAGCGAGCCCAGCTTCGAGAGATCGGCCGCGTAGAGCCGCACCTCGTATCGATCGGCGCCCGCGGTCGCCGCCCACCGTGCCGTGAAGTGCCCGGCTTCGACGCGAGCGAAATCGAGCGCGAGATGCGCGCTCAACGAAGGCGTGCCTCGCAACATCACGTGCGCGGGGCCGGCGGTGGGCCGCGGCCATAGAAGCACCGCGGCGACGATCGCCACGCCCGCGAACGCGAGCGCCGGCTGGAGCCAGCTGAAGCGCGGTGCGTGCCGGGGGGCCGCCGCTCGAGCCGCGGCGCGCTCCGGCTCCGCCTCGGGCTCCGCTCCGATCTCGCGCGCGATGAAGGCCTTGAGCCGCGCCTCGGCCTCGTCCGCCTCGGCCGCGGTCACCGGTACGGGTGCGTCGCGATAGAGCTCGAAGGCGGCGACCAGCGCGCCGCACTTCGGGCACTCGCGCGCGTGCGCGCGGCGCGGATCGCCGGGTGGCGAGGCGAGCACGCGCTCGACGTCTTCGGGCGCGAAGCAAGGAACCGGGTTCACGAGACCTCCCCGGCGCGATCGAGCGCGGCGCGAAGCTTGCGGCGAGCGCGCTGGAGCAGCGCTCGCGCGCCGGTCGCGTTGTCGAGCTTCAGCGCGCGGCCGATGTCCTCGACCGAGAAGCGCTCCTCGCAGCGCAGCCATAGCGCGCGCCGCTCCTGATCGTCGAGGGTGCGTTCGAGCAGGGCGCGCAGGCGGTCCTCGTCGCGCAGCTCCTCGAACTCACGGGCGGGATCGTCCTGGGGATGCGGAAGGCTGTCGGGCTCCGCTTCGGGGTCGATCAACCAGCCCGGCTTGCGGACCGCCTTCAGGCACACGTTGCGCGCGATCACGAACAGCCACGAGCCGAACTGCGAGCGGCCTTCGAACTCGGGCAGCGCACGATAGGCGTTGAGCATCACGTCCTGAGCCAGCTCCATGGCATGCTCCGGATCCCGGGTGTAGCGCCGGCACCACAGATAGGTTCGCCGCGAGTGGCGCGAGAACAACTCCGAAGCGGCAGCCCGACCCGAGGCGAGAGCGCTCTCGCGCCGGTAGAGCTGCAGCAGTTCGTCATCGCTGGCGGCCTGAAGCCCGCGGCCCGTCACCAAATGAGACCCCCCGCGCGGGCAGGAATCACAGCCCGTCCGCCCCCTCGCTAACGCAAAGCGCCCAGCGCGGCTCCGGGAGCCTCGACGCCGTAGAGCGGGCCATACTTGCCCCAGAGGTAGCGCAGATAGGGCTCGATCCCGACCGGCTTGCCGGTCACGTTCTTGACCAACACTTCGGGTTCGAACTTGGCGCCCGGCCGATAGACCTTGTCCCGCAGCCAGTCGTGCAGCGCACCGAATCGGCCCCGCGCGATCTCGCCCGGAATGCCGGGCTGCGCCTGGCAGGCGGTCTCGAAGAACTGCGCGCTCAGGATGTTGCCGAGCGTGTAGCCTTGGAACTGACCTCCGATCGGCCCCGAAAACCAGTGGACGTCCTGGAGCACGCCGTCCTTGTCGTCGGGCACCACGATGCCGAGGTCGGACTTGATCCGCGCGCGCCAGGCTTCGGGCAGATCCTTCACCGCGAGCCGGCCTTCGAGCAGATCCAGCTCGCAATCGAAACGCAGCATGACGTGCAGGTTGTAGGTGACCTCGTCGGCGTCGGTGCGAATGAGCGAGGGTTGCACCTTGTTGATCGCGCGATAGAAGGTATCGAGCGGCACCGAGCGGAGCTGGGTGGGGAACACCTGCTGCAGCCGCGGATAGAAATACTCCCAGAAGCCGCGGCTCCGGCCCACCAGGTTCTCCCACAGGCGCGACTGGCTCTCGTGCACGCCGGCCGATGCCCCGTCGGCCAGCGGCGTCCCCTCGTACTTGCGATCGATGCCCTGCTCGTACATGGCGTGGCCCGACTCGTGGAGCGTGCTGAACAGCGCGTCGGTCACGTCGTCCTCGCGCACGCGCGTGGTGATGCGGATGTCGCCGAGCGAGAACTTGGTCATGAACGGATGGTGGGTCTTGTCCTGTCGGCCGCGCTCGAAGTCGTAGCCGAAGGCGCGGATCACCTCGAGACCGAACGCGAGCTGCTCGGCCTCGGGTGCGTGCTGCTTGAGGCACGAGTCGTCGGCCAGCGGCCGTGAAGTGATGGCCTTGACCAGCGGCACCAGCTGCTCGCGAAGCTGCGCGAACACGGCGCGCACGCTCGAGGCCTTCATGCCCGGGTCGGCCAGATCGATGAGCGGGTCGGCGATGTTCTCGCTGCCCGGGAAGTAGCCCGAAAAGCGGCGCGAGAGTTCGAGGGTCTTCTCGAGGATATCGCGCACACGCGAGAAATCGTTGGCCGGGCGCGCGCCGGTCCAGACCTGATAGGCGTGCGAAAAATGGTTCTGCATCTCCGAAACAAACTCCGACGGCAGCCGCACGGCGCGCTCGAACTCGCGGCGCGTCACGCGCACCAGCGCGGACTCGTCCGAGTCCGGCGGCAGCGAGGCGACCTCCTTCTGCAGCGCGTCGAGCAGCCTTCCGATCTCGGGGTCGGTCAGGCGCTCGTGCGCGAGCCTCGTCAACAGCGCCAGCTGCCGGCCGCGGGCTTCGGCCCCGCCCGGAGGCATGTAGGTGGTCTGGTCCCAACGCAGCAGGGACGCCGCCATGTTGAGGTCGAAGATGTCCATCAGGCGCGTTTTCAGCGCGTCGAGGCGTTCTCGCATCGCTTCCTCCGGGATCGGAATCGGCTGGAGCCGAGCGGACGATGCCGCGGCAAAGCGATGATGGGACCACCGATGCGTGCCGCGGTCAACCGCAATTCGCGGCGTGGAACGCGAACGCGGACCCGCCGGAACGGCGAGCCCGCGTCGCTCCCGCCGTTCGGCGGGCGTCGCAATCGCGAATTACTTCACTTCGATCGTAACCTTGGTCATCTTGAGCGGCTCGGTGGGCTTGCCCGCGCCAGGGCTGCCGCACTTCTCGAGCGCCTTCAGCGTCTCCATGCCCTCGACCACCTCGCCGAACAACGTGTGCTTGCCGTCGAGCCACGGCGTCGCGACGAAGGTGAGGAAGAACTGGCTGCCGTCGGTACCCGGGCCGGCGTTGGCCATCGAGAGCTTGCCGGGGCCGTCGTGCTTGACGGCCGGATCGAACTCGCCGCCGAAGCCGTAGCCGGGGCCGCCGGTGCCGTTGCCGATCGGATCGCCACCCTGGGCCATGAAGCCCGGAATCACGCGATGGAACGACAGCCCGTCGTAGAAGCCGAGCCGCGTCAGATAGATGAAGTTGGTGACGTGCATCGGCGCCACCTTGGGCAGGAACTTGATGAGGATCGGGCCCTTGTTGGTGACCATGCGCACGTAATAGGTCTTGGCGGGATCGAAGGTGGCGACGGTCGGTTGGGCCAGCGAGGTCTTCCAGTTGGGCTTCGACTTGTCGACCTTCGCGATCTGGGCGTCGATCATCATGATGGCCTTGTCCTTGGAGGTGGCGGCGGCGGTGGACGCACTGGACGCCGGAGCCTTCGCGGGCGAGGCCGGCTTGGCCGCCGCCGCGGGGGTCGAGGTCGAGGTGCTGTCCGCGATCGCCCGGGTCGCCGCGCCGGCGATCGCGAGCGCGAGGACCGCGGTGAGAATCCGCTTCATCGTGTGGGTTCTCCTGAGGTGAGGGCCCCCGGCGGCGGCGCCGCGCGGCGAGCCTGGGGTACTCGAGGGTTCGGACCGGGGAATCTAGCACGCGCTGGCCGGCGAAGCCGAGGGGACGAGAATGGGGCGAGTGGCCGCCCGCGTGACCTCGCGGCCCGCTTCCGGCTACAGTCCTCGAATGCTCCGTCCCACCGCCGTCGCGCGATCCGCGCTCTCGCTCTCCGTGGCTCTGGCGGTCGCCATCCTCGCCGCGCATCCCGCCGCCGGCCAGCTTCGAGCGCCCGACATGTCGAGCATGGACCGCTACGTTTTCGGGATCCTGTCGCGCGGGGCGAGCTGGACGCCGGAACGCACTCCCCGCACCGACAGCATTCAGGCCGGACACATGGCGAACATCCGGCGCATGGCCGCGCTCGGCGCCCTGATCGGCGCCGGGCCGTTCCAGGGCGACGGCGCGATGCGCGGCGTGTTCATATTCCGCGACCTGCCGCCCGATTCGATTCGAAAGCTGTGCGCGGACGACCCCGCGATCCGGTCGGGAAGGCTCGCGCTCGAGCTGCATCCGTGGATGGCGCCAGCGGGGATCGGCGACGCCTATCGTGAGCGCGCGAAGCAGCGCCCCGACAAGCCCGACAGCATGATCGCGATGCCGCTCGTGTTTCTGAGAGCGGGCAAGCGTTCGGCGGCGATCGATTCGACGCGCCGGGTCGCGCTCCAGCGCCAGCATCTCGACGGCATCATGGGCATGCTGCTTTCGGGCGAGCTGCTCTCGGCCGGGCCGTTCCTCGATCGGGGTGAGATCGCGGGCATTGGCGTGTTCAGCACCGACAGCGCCTCGGCGGCCGCACGCTTCGAGAACGATCCGCTGGTGCGAGCCGGCGAGCTGAGCGTGGACACCCGCGTGTGGTGGGCGGCATGGGGCGTGATTCCGCCGAGACCCACGGTGAGGCTGGCGCAGCCATGAGCGAAAGCAACGGCCGGAAGCCGCTGGCCGAAGACGACGTCCTGAATTTCGTCTGGATCGCCGATCCGCGGATTTCGCCGGATGGCGCGCGCGTGGCGTTCACGCGCGTTCACGTCGACCGCGAAGCCGACGAATACCGCGCCGCGATTTGGCTCGCCGACTCCGCCGAGGGTCCACGCCCGCTCACCTTCGGCAAGAAGGATCGCCAGGCGCGCTGGTCGCCCGACGGCAAGGCGCTGGCTTTCGTGCGCACGCCGGAGGGCGAGAAGGATGGCGAGCTGTGGATCCTGCCGATGACCGGCGGCGAGGCGCATCGGGTCGCGAAGCTGAAGGGCGGCGTGTCGTCGCCGGCGTGGTCGCCGGATGGGCTCAAGCTCGCCTTCTTGAGCCCGCATCATCCCGAACTCGACGACGAGGCTCGGAAGCAGCCGAAGAACGAGCCGGCGCGCGTCGTCAATCGGCCGGTCTTTCGTGAGAACGACGTCGGTTTCACGGATTTCGAGCGGCGGGATCACGTCTGGGTGGTCGAGGCGCCCGGAGGCACTCCGCGCGCGCTGACGCGCGGCCGGTACGCCGAGCGCGAGCCGCGCTGGAGCGACGACGGGGCGCGCGTGCTGTTCCTCTCCGACCGGCGGCCGGAGCCCTGGTTCGGAGCGGATGAGGCGATCCTGTATGCGGTCGAGGCGGATCGCGGCGAGCCCACCGACGGCGAGGGCCTGGCGACCGTGGTGGACCCGAAGGGCGGACCGGCGGCATGGATCGCGGGGCCGGGTGGGCGCCTGGCGATGATCTCGACGCGCACGCCGGCGCGGCCCAACTCCTACGACCAGCCGACATTGCTGGTTGCCGACGGTCCGGGGAAGGCCGTGCGCGAGCTGGGAGCCGTCGCCGACGTGGCTTTCGGCGAAACCGTGGCTTCGGATCAGCATCCTCCGCGTGGCGGGGGCGATATTCCTTTGTGGTTCGCGGAGGGCGGCCGCGCTGTGATAGCGCGCGTGTGCTCGAAGGGCGCCTCCGCCCTGGCGCGTGTGGACGTCGAGACCGGCGAGCTGAAGCTCCTGACGCCGCCCAAGCTCGACGTGATCGCCGGCACCGCGACGCCCGACGGCCGCCGCTGGGCGCTCACCATCGGCAGTCTCGGTTCGCCGGGGGATCTCTACTTCTTCGACGCCACCTCGGGAACGCTGACGGGACTCTACGCCCCCAATCAGGCGTTGCTCGAAGCCCGCGCGCTGGCCGAAGCGGAGGAGTTCTGGTGCGACGCGTTCGACGGGAGGAAGCTCCACGGCTGGATCTTCAAGCCGCCCGGATTCGATGCCAACCGGAAGTACCCGATGGTGCTGCAGATCCACGGCGGCCCGCACACCGCTTACGGCCACGGTTTCTTCCACGAATTCCATCATCTGGCCGGCGCCGGCTACGTCGTGCTGTTCACCAATCCTCGCGGCAGCACCAGCTACGGCCAGGAATTCGCCAACGTCATCCAGTACAAGTATCCGGGTGACGACTACCTCGATCTGATGAGCTGCGTGGATCACGTGCTCGGCCGCGGCTACGTCGACGAGCAGCGGCTCGGCGTCACGGGCGGGAGCGGCGGCGGGCTGCTCACCAACTGGATCATCGTCCAGACACACCGGTTCGCGGCGGCGGTGACCCAGCGTTGCGTGGCCGACTGGGCGGCGATGTACTACTCGTGCGACTTCGCGCTGTTCACGCCGAGCTGGTTCAGGAAGCCGCCGTTCGAGAGTCCGGCCGAGTACGCCGAGCGCTCGCCGGTGACCTACGCGTCGCGCATCCAGACTCCGCTGATGGTGATCCACAGCGAGGAGGACTGGCGGACGCCGATCCACGAGGGCGAGGCGATGTTCCGCGCCCTCAAGCAGCAGAACAAGACCGCGGTGATGGTCCGCTTCCCGGGCGAGAGCCACGAGCTGTCGCGCAGCGGAACGCCCTCTCGCCGGGTGCAGAATCAGCACCACATCCGCTCGTGGTTCGACAAGTACCTGCTGGGTTCGCCGGTGACGGAGTACGACGTCTGATCGCGCCCGACCGCGCAGGCGGTCCGGCGCAGCCGAGGAGAACACGATGAGGTGCCGGGCCGTTTTCGCGACGTTTGCCGCATTGGGAATCGGTCTCACGTCGGGTGGTACCTCCGCGCGGGCCGCCGAGACCGGAAAGATCGTCAAGTCGGGCAACGTCTCGCTGTTCGTCGAGACGCGCGGCGCGGGCGGCGCGCGGCCGCTGATCATGGTGAACGGCGGGCCGGGATTCGATCATCTGTACGTGCACTGCTCCAGCGCCTGGGACACGCTCGCGAAGCATCGCCGCGTGATCTTCTACGATCAGCGCGGCACCGGACGCTCCACCGCCTACAAGGCCGGCATGTCGTGCACGCTCGCCGATCAGATCGCCGACCTCGAGGCGGTGCGCGCCTCGCTCGGCTCGCCGAAGATCGATCTGCTCGGACACTCGTGGGGCGGGTATCTGGTGATGGCTTACGCCGCGCGGCATCCGGAAGCCATCGCCCATCTGATGATCATCGACTCGGCGGCGCCCAAGTGGGGCGACACCGAGTTCATCTTCAAGTACATCTTTCCCGACGCGCTCGAGCGCCAGGAGGCGTTCCAGTTCGCCGAGGCGCTGGGCGACACCGAGGCGGCCCGCCAGGACGTTCACGAGTACCTCCAGCTGCTGTTCTACGATCCCGCGCACCGGGACGAGTTCATGTCGCACGCCGATGGCTACCACTACTACCCGGCGGTGAATCAGGCCCTGAACGGCGACCTCGCCCGGTACGACCTCGGGCCCGAGCTCAAGAAGTACAGATTTCCGACCCTGGTCGCGACCGGCCGCTACGACATCAACGTCGCGCCCTCGACCGCCTGGAAGATTCACAACCTGATCCCGGGCTCGAAGTTCGTGGTGTTCGAGAAGAGCGGGCACCTTCCGTATTTCGAGGAACCGGAGAAGTTCGTGGCCGCGATCGAGGATTTCCTCGCCCACTGAGGCGGGGCGCGTGTCGTGCGCAGGCGCCGGTGGCTTCGCTTCTTCGCGCTCGCTCTTCTGCTGTTGCTCGTGCTGCTGGCGACACCGATCGTCCTGATTCGGCGCACGCTTCCTCCCGACGACGAACAGCGCCGGCTCCCGGGCCTCGATGGCGTGGTGACGATCGACTACGACGCGCTCGGCGTTCCGACCATCCACGCCGGCACCGATCGCGACGCGGCCTTCGCGCAGGGCTATGTCCACGCCCGCGACCGGCGCTTTCAGATCGAGCTGATCCGCCGCAACGCCGCCGGGCGGCTGGCGGAGATCTTCGGCCCGCGCGCCCTGCCCGCCGATCGCCACGCGCGGCGCCTCGGGTACGCGGCGGTGGTGGATTCGGCGATGACGATGCTCGATTCCGACCGCCGCGCGCGGCTCGAGGCCTATGCCGCCGGCATCAACGCCTGGGACGCTCACCATCCCGCGCCGCCCGAGTTCCTGGTGCTGGGTATTCCGCGCGAGCCCTGGCGCCCGCGCGACTGCATGCTGGTGCTGGCCTCGATGTTCGATGACCTGCAGTTCGCGGGAGAGACCGAGCGCATGGTCGAAGTCATGGATGCGACCCTCCCCCGCGTGCTGGTGGACTTCCTGACCCCGGAGTCCACTCCGTTCGACGTCGCGCTCGATGGCCAGCCCGCACCGAAGCCGCCTCCGACCCCGACCTCCGCGCAATTCGATCTTCGCTCGGGAGCGGGAGCGCGCGCGGCTCTGGCCGCGCCGGGGGGCGGAGGGTTCGCCGATCGGGCGGATCCGATGCGCGGAGAGCCCGCCTTCGGCAGCAACAACTGGGTGATCGCCGGAGCGCGCACTCGGGATCACCGTCCGATCGTCTGCAACGATCCGCATCTCGGCCTCCGCGTCCCGGTGATCTGGCAACGCCAGCGGCTGCTCGCGCCCGGTCTCCACGTGATCGGGGTGAGCCTTCCGGGGCTGCCCGGGGTGGTGATCGGGAGCAACGGAGACGTGGCCTGGGGGTTCACCAATCTCGAAGGCGATTTCCTCGACTGGGTCCGCGTGCGTCCGGCGGGTTCCGACAGTTCGCGCTACCGCGTCCCCGGCGGGGACGAGGCGTTTCGCTTGCGACGCGAAGTGATTCGCGTGAGCGGCGCGCCACCGGAGACGCTCGAGGTCCGTGAGACTCGCTGGGGCCCGGTGATCGATCACTCGGACGACGGTGGCTGGCTGGCGCTGCAGTGGGGCGGGATCGCCCCGGATTCGTACTGCATGGACCTGTCGGCCGAGGACCGCTCGCGTGATCTGCGCGAGCTGTTCGCCGCGCTCGACGGCTACACCGGTCCCGCCCAGAACGTGGTGGCCGCCGACGCCCGGCACATCGGCTGGCGCATCATCGGGCGACTGCCGCGCCGGGAAGGCTTCGATCCGCGCCGCCCGCGCGAGGGCGACGCCGCGGGTGGCTGGCGGGGCTGGTGGCCGCAGGACTCGATGCCGCGTGTGGAGGATCCGCCCGCGGGATTCCTCGGGACCGCCAATCAGCGCACCGTCGGGGGCCGAAACTGGGCGCGCGTCGGCACCGGGGCGGCGATGCCGTGGCGCGCACGCCGCATCCACGACGTGCTGGCGTCACGCTCCGACTGGGACGTGGCCGGCGCGGAGGCGCTGCAGAACGATCTCGACGACGCGGTCGTGGGGCCGGCGGCGCGGGCGCTCGACCGCGCGCTCACGCCCGAATCCTGCCGCGCCGACACCGATTTGGCCGCGGCGCGGCGCCTGCTCGATGCGTGGAGGCATCGCGCCGACACCACCTCGGCCTCCCACGCCTTCCTGCGCTTCGCTCGGGTGGCGATCCATCAGGAGCTGCTGGCGCCGATCGTCGCACCGTGTCACGCGCGCGATGCTCGATTCGACTATTCGTGGAGCCTGGAAGACGAGGTGATCCGCCGCCTGCTCGACGAGCGGCCCATGAACCTGCTGAACCCGCGCTACGCCGACTACGACGCGCTGGTGCGCGCCGCGGCCGACTCGGCGGCGAATCAGCTGCGCGCGCGCGTTCCCGGCCTGCCGCTCGAGCGCATCACCTGGGGGCTCGTCAATCGCGCCCGCATCAACCATCCGCTGGGCGCGGCCGTGCCCTATCTCGATCCCTGGCTCGACATGCCGCACGCTCAGCTCGCCGGCGGCTCGAGCGTGGTGCGAGTGACGCGGCCGGCGAGCGGCGCCTCGATGCGGATGGTGGTCGAGATCGGGGATCCGGCCGCCGGCCGCTTTTCGCTGCCGGGCGGGCAGAGCGGGCACTTCCTGTCCGCCCACTACGCCGACGAGTTCGCCGACTGGGTGGCGGGCCGCTACGTGGCGTTCGTGCCCGGCGCGGCGAGCCACACGCTCACGCTCACGCCGCGTTAGGCGCGGCCGGCGCGCGGCCGCGCCGGGCTCATCCGCTTTCCCAGAGCGCGTCGCGCCCGATCGCCGCGATCGACGTCAACCCCATCAGCGCCATCGCGCCGCGGAACTCGAGGTCGAGCAGCTCGACCACGCGCTGCACTCCGCTCGCGCCGGCGACCGCGAGCCCGTGCAGATAGGGCCGGCCGATCAGCACCGCGCTCGCGCCCAGCGCGAGCGCCTTCACCACGTCGGTGCCGCGGCGCACGCCGCCGTCCAGCAGCACCGGGATGCGTCCGCCCACCGCGCGCACCACGCCCGGCAGCGCTTCGATGCTGGCCGGGGCGGTGTCGAGATTGCGACCGCCGTGGTTCGAAACCAGGACGCCCGCCGCGCCGTGCTCGACCGCGAGGCGCGCGTCCTCGGCGGCGAGCACCCCCTTCACCAGCACCGGCAGTCGCGTGAGCGAGCGTAGCCACTCGAAGTCCTTCCAGGTGAGCGTGGGATCGAGGTAGGGGTTGTAGATGTCGTGCGGATCGTGGTGCTGGTTGGGCCCGTACCCCCCGGGAAGCGGCGGGAAATTCGACATCTCGAGCCCGGCGGGGAGCTGGAAGCGCACGCGTTTCTCGCGGTGTCGCGCGCCGAGGACCGGCGTATCGACGGTCAGCACGAACGCCTCGTAACCGGAACGCTCGGCGAGGCGCACCTGCTGCTCGGTCCAGGCGCGATCGCGCTGGCAATAGATCTGGTACCAGAGCCTGGCCGTGGTGGCGCGGGCCACCTCGTCGAGCGGCGTGTTGGCGACCGAACTCACCACCAGCGTGACCTGGGCCGCGTCCGCGCCGCGCGCGGTCTCACACTCGCCCTGCGCGTGGAACAGCCGCTGGTAGCCGGTCGGCGCGAGCAGGACCGGCAGCCGGTGCTCGCGCCCGAACAGCGTGATCCGCGTGTCGATCCGGCTCACGTCGCGCAGGATGCGGGGCTTCAGCCGCAGGTCGCCGAACGCGGCGCGATTCCGGCCCAGAGTCGATTCGTCGCCCGCGCCGCCGGTGATGTACTCCCACGCCATCGCCGGCAGCCGGTCCCGCGCCGCCGCCTCGAAATCGGAAAGGGCCGCGAGCGTGGTCAGGTCCTGCTCGTTCATTCGATCAACCGCCATGGTCATCCTCCATCACCAGCATGCCGGTCATGAGCCCGGCGCGAATGTACTCGAGCACCGGCGCGCGCACCTCGTCGGGCGTGGCGTCGCACCGCTCGGCGTATCCGCGGACGGCGGCCTCGAGGTCGGGCGAATTCTCCAGCAGCGAGGCCAGCACCAGCCCCTCGTCGGTCACGATCTGCTCGAGCGCCGGCCAGCGCTCGCCAAAGCGCACGCGATGCTCGGACTGTTCGCCCTCCGGCCGGGTCCGGCGGCTCACCCATTCGGCGTCGGGCGCCACGCGAATGCGCTGGGCGGTGAGGGCGCGATCGGCTGCCCGCGCGCATTCGGTGGCGGCCCAGAGTCGCTCGCGCACCACGGGCGTCGCGCCGCGCGGATTGCGCACCGCGACCATCGCGATCGAGGCGGCGTCCGAATCCGAAACCGGGCGCGCCACGAACAGCGCCTGCCGGACGCGGGTGATCCCGATCTTCTCGAGGTGCGTGAGATAGGCGCGGGCCAGCGCGAGGTAGCGCGGCCCCAGCCCGCCGCCGGTCTGGTACGAGGCGTAGGACATGGCCTGCACGTCCGGCTCCGGCCCTACCGCGTGGAGGAGCAGCACGCGCAGCGGCACCTGACCGAGTCGTGCCGCAACGTAGCTCTCGAGCTCTTCGCCCGCGAGCAGGGAGACGTCGGACAATACCAGTGCCTCACCCCCGGGTGCGATCACCGCCGGCAGCTCGCGAATCAGGCGCAGGGTCAGCGTGTCGCCGCGCTCGCCGCCGTGCATGAACAGGATCTCCGGGGTGTCGGGCGGATGGAAGAGGTAGGGCGGCTGTGCGACCACCAGGTCGAAGCGCTCGCCCGCCGCGGGCGCGGTGAGATCGCCGACGCGGAACTCCGCCTCCAGCCGATTGAGCCGTGCGTTGAAGCGCGCGATCGCTATCGCGCGCTCGCTGAGATCGGTGCCCAGCACGCGACGCGCCCCACGCCGCGCGGCGAGGAGCGCGACCCCTCCCGGCCCGCACGCCACCTCGAACACCGAGCCGGCGATCGCCTCCGGCAGGATCTCGCCGAGCTGCTCGGTGGTGGGGCCGGGCGGCATCACCGACTCGGGCTCGCCCACGCTGCCGTCGGCGACGATCCACAGGCCGAAGAACGGCTCGATCCGGAACCGGCTCGTGATTCCGGTCTCGCTGAGCTTCAGAATTCCGGCGTCGAGCAGCCTCCCGGTCAGCTCGGCGCCGAGCAGCGCTTCGACTTCTTCGCGAGGCAGGCTGCCGCCGAAGTTGAACAGCAGCGCGAGCCGGATCGGCGCCTCGCGGCGGCGTTCGAGGTGCCAGCGCACCACCGGAATGCGCGCTTCGTAGAGGGCGAGCGGCGCGATGCGATCGATGGCGTCGAAGGTCCGCGAGTCGAACGAGTGCCGCTCGAACGCACGGGTCCAGCGCGCGAGCCAGTCGTCCGATAACGCCTCGAGACCGGAAACGGAAGGCAATGTCACCCGTACCTCCGAGCTGGAGCAGACCGCCAAGACTTAGGTCATGCTCCGAAGATCGCGGTTGGCCGGCAGAAGCCCAAGCCGTTCCATAGGTTCCGGCGACCCTGAGGGAAAATCAGGCCAGGAGCTTGCGGCGCAACCGTCGGCCCTCCCGCCGACTGCAATCTTCGGAGCACCACCCAAAACTTAGCAGACTGCGGGGCTCGAGAACGCTGCGATCGACGGACGCGGATGCCGGGGCTCAATCGCCGCCCGGGGGCGGACGACCACGTCCTTCCCCGGGCTGGCGTTCCGGACGACGCACGGGTTAGCGTGCCCCGCCATCCATTCACCCCGCCCCTAGCATGGTGCTCATGACTCAGGAACTGCCGCTGGTCTCGGTGGTCATGCCGGTCCGCAACGAGGCCGGCTTCATCGCCCGCAATCTCGAGGCGGTGACGAGCCAGGACTATCCCGCCGATCGGCTCGAAATCCTGGTGGCCGACGGAATGTCCGATGACGGCACGCGCGACATCGTGCGCGGATTCATGACGTCCTCGGGAAGCCGCAGCGGGGCCCGAGTCGAGCTGGTGGACAATCCCGAGCGGATCATGCCCACCGGCACCAATGCCGCGATCCGCCGTGCGCGCGGCGAGGTGATCCTGCTGCTCGGCGGGCACGCGTCGCTGCCTTCGAACTACATTCGCGCCTGCGTCGAGGAGCTGCTGCGCAGCGACGCGGACTGCGTGGGCGGCGCGATGGTCTCGGTAGGCGACGGGCCGACCGGCGAGACGATCGCGGCGGCGATGAGCTCACCGTTCGGGATCGGCAACTCCGGGTTTCGCACCGGCGCCTCGGGCGATGAGGCCCGTCCCGCCGACACCGTGCCGTTCGGCGCGTTTCGCCGGCGGGTGTTCGAACGCATCGGGCTCTTCAATCCCCACATGGTTCGCCATCAGGATTACGAATTGAACTACCGCCTGCGCGCCTCGGGCGGGCGGATCCTGCTGCTGCCGTCGCTGCGGGCGGTGTACCACGTGCGGCCATCGCTCACCGGACTCGCGCGCCAGTACTGGCAGTACGGCATCTGGAAGGGTCGCTTCGTGCGCAATTATCCCGACTCGCTGCGGCCGCGGCATCTGGCGCCGGCGCTGCTGGTGCTGGCGCTGGTGGCGGGCGCGATCGCGGCGCTGTTCTCGCCGATCGGCCGTGTCGCGTTTCTGATCCTGCTCGCGATGTACGCGCTGTTTCTGCTGGTGGCGACGCTTGCGATGCGCGGGCGACTCGCGCCCGATCGCCTGCTTCGACTGCCCTGGGTGATCGTGATCCTGCACACCAGCTACGGCGCGGGCATGTGGAACGGCCTGCGCATGGCGCCCGTGCCGCCGGCGCCGCGGCTCTGATGCGGGTCGCCGTCACCGGCGCGAGCGGCTACGTCGGCGGGGCGGTGCGCCGTGCCCTGCTCGCGCGCGGCGATTCGATCGCCGCGCTCTCTCGGCGGCCGCCGGCGAATCCGGCCACCGGCGAGGAATGGATCGCGGGCGAGCTTTCGGAGATGGCGGCATTGGATCGGTTGCTACGTGGCGCCGACGCGGTGGTACATGCTGCCGCCTGGGTGCATCACGAGACGCCCGACGCCGCCGCGCGCGAGGCCTGCTTCGCGGTCAATCTTCGCGGCACCCAACGGCTGGTCGACTCGGTGGCTCGCGCCGGACACGCCCCGCGCTTCGTGTACGTGAGCACGACGGCGGTGTACGGCGAACGCTTTGAGAACCGCGACGAGTCCGAGGCGCCGGCGCCGGCTGGAGCGTATGGCGAGAGCAAGCTGGCCGCGGAGCGGGCGGTGCTCGCGGCTCACGCCGCGCGAAGCCTGTCCGCCGCCGTGCTGCGCCCGGCGATGGTCTACGGCCGCGGCGCGCCGGGGAATCTCGCCCGGATGATCCGGCTGGTGCGGCGCGGTGCCGCCCCGCTCGTGGCGGGGGGCCGAAATCGCAAGAGCATGGTACACGCCGACGATCTGGCCGCCACGATCCTGCGGGCGATCGACGAGCCGCGCGCGGCGGGCGGCGTGTTCAACGTGGCCGGCGAGCCGGCGCCCACCATGCGAGAAGTGGGCGAGGCGCTGGCGAGCGGGATGAAGCGGCGATTGATCTGGGTGCCGGTCCCCGGCGCGCTCTGGTCCTTGGGCGCGGCGCTCGGGCATGTTCCAACGCGCGCGAGCGGCGGTCGCTACGCCGATCTCGGACGCGCGATGGAGGTATTCGCGGCGACCACCACGGTGCGCGCGGCCCGCGTGCGCGAGACGCTGGGCGTGAGCTTTCGCGACGTGATCGAGGGGCTCGGCGACGCCGCGCGAACATGAGCGGTCGCACTTCGCTCCACTCCTGAGGCCGCCGCTCGCGCTTCGATGGCCGCCTGGCGTTTGCCGTTCATCAGCGCGAACCCGAGTCTTCGCTCGGCCTCGATCAGAGGGTGGGCGCAGCAGAGGAGTCTTGGATTTTCGAACGTGCGCTCGCCGCCGCGTGCCACCGGGAACAGCTGCCGGAAAGTTACTTCTCGATCGAGTGCCCGCGGTGGCAGCCGATGCACTGCGCCGTTTCACCGGGCGTGCCGGCGTTGTAGCCGGCGACGTGGGCAGCGCCAAGCGACGACACCAGTACGTTGCCACGATCATCCACGAGTTGCTCGAACATCGGGATCCCGGCCGGGAGCGAGC
Organism: Candidatus Sulfotelmatobacter sp.; assembly: GCA_035498555.1. Lineage (NCBI taxonomy): Bacteria > Pseudomonadati > Acidobacteriota > Terriglobia > Terriglobales > Candidatus Korobacteraceae > Candidatus Sulfotelmatobacter > Candidatus Sulfotelmatobacter sp. Next base: position 32,378 of record DATKAB010000021.1, on the reverse strand, counting down.
GCTCATCCACGCGTCCGCTTCTCTGCACCGGAACCTCACGCACCAGCACCAGCGTGTCGCGCTGGCCCGCGCCGCCCGGCAGCTCGGCCCAGAAGCGGATCCGCACCTGGGCCGCGCCGCGGTGCACCGCGGTCGCGAGCTTGCCGTAGGCACGCGCGAAGACGTCGCGATTCGCGAATCTGAACGTCTCGGGCCAGCCCGCCAGTCGAGTGGCGTCGATCGGCAAGTCGCGCCGCGCAATCGCGGGGCGGCGCGCCGGAGGTAGCGCGCGCGTCACCACCGGGGCCGGATCCAGCTCGAGCGTTCCCGGCAGATTGACCAGCATGACCGGAGCGCTTCCGTCCAGCGCCCCCACCCACAGCCCGAAGTCGCCGCGCGAACCCGGATCGTAGGAGAACACGACGCGTCCATCGGGAAGCGCCGCCGGCGAGCATGCCGAGGGTGCGCTCAGGCCTCTCGCGCTGCCATAGGCCGGGACGTCGGCGGGATCGAATCGGGCGCCGGCCACATGCCGGGGTGGAGCATGCGGGCTCGCGAACCAGACCAGCTCGGTCGCGCCCGGCCGCGGCGAGAGCCCGAGCTCGTCCGCCACCACGCCGATCACGCCACCGCCCGGCAGCACGGCCGGCTGATCGAGCGACTCCATGCGCCGGTCGCGAAATGCTCCGGCGAACAGACGCGGATGCGAGCCGTCCGAGCGAATCGCGATCGCCTGCCAGAGATTCGCGCGGTCACCCACCAGGGCCCGCGTCGAGTCGACCGTCACGCTGGCCCGAGCGTCGCCGCCATCGGCGTCCCGCGCCGGCCACCAGCGATTGAACCACCAGCGCGAGTAGACGATGTCGCCGCTGCGCGGATCCACGCAGGGTTCCTCGACCCCGTTGCGCTCGGAGGTGATGCGAACGCAGGCGCCGTCGTCGAGTGACAGTCGCCAGAGCTGCGGCGCGGGCGAGCCGTCGTACTGCGTCTTCCAGCCCGAGCGCGTGCTCGCGAACACGATCGTGCGCGCGTCGAGCCAGACCGGATCGAGATCGTCGTCGCCGACCCCGCGCGGCGCGGTCAGGAAGCGCGGTGCGCCGCCATCGGCGCCCACCTCGCAGATGCGCCAGGCGCTGTCGGCGCCCGGGGTGCCCGCGAACACGATCGAGTGCGCGTCAGGCGAAACCGAGGGATCGCTGACGTCGAACAGCGCGCCAGCCGGCAGCAGTTCGCGGAGACTCCCGCCCGGTTCGCGCAACAGCAGCCGGCCCCCCGGCGCCGCGGCGCGATGGAGCGGCCCGAGGCCCGGGATCGCGCCGTGCTCGGCGAGCGGCTTGCGCGACACGAACACGATCGGCGGGAGCGGGGCGCTCGGACCGGCGGCGCGGGGTTCGCTCAGGCTGGCGGCGCTGCCTTTGCTCCGGGCCGCGAACGCGGCGATCAGCGCGGGAAGGAGGACGAGAACCGGAAGGGATCGAAGCCGCACGCGCGAATGCTACGCCGCCGGAGCGCGCCAGGCGAGGTGCTACACTCGCTACCCCGAATCCACCCCTGGTGACTGGAGCCCGCCGTGACCGAAATGCTGATCGTGTGGAGTTCGTTCGCCAGCCTCGCGGATGCCGAACGCGTGATTCGTGCGCTGGTCGAAGAACGCCTGATCGCATGTGGCACGGTGCTGGGTGGGGCCCGCTCGATCTACCGGTGGCAGGGCGAGATTCACAATGAGGCCGAAGTCCTGGCGATGATGAAGACTCGCAAGCAGGATTGGACCGCCCTGCTGTCGCGCCTTCACGAGCTCCATCCCTACGACACTCCCGAGTGTCTCGCGGTGCGCGTCGCGGCCGGCGCGCCGAAGTACCTGGCGTGGCTCGAGGAGATGCTGTCGCCGGAGGAGCGCGCGTGAGCCGGGCCGAGCATCTGGTGCTCGGCATCGAGAGCTCGTGCGACGACAGCTCGGTGGCGGTGCTGGAAGACGGCCATACGCTGCGCGCCCATCTGATCGCCTCGCAGGACGTTCATCGTCTCTACGGCGGCGTGGTGCCCGAGCTCGCGGCGCGCGCGCATCTCGAGTACCTGCCGCGCCTCGTCCGTCAGGCGCTCGAGGAAGCCCGCCTCGATGCCACCGAGATCACCGGCATCGCCGTAACGCGCGCGCCCGGGCTGGTCGGATCGTTGGTCGTGGGCGTGGCCTTCGCCAAGGCGCTCGGGCTCGCGATCGGCGTTCCGGTGACCGGCGTCAACCACATCGAGGCGCATCTGCACGCCGGCACGCTCGAGCACGGCGAGAGCCCGCTTCCGGCGCTGGCGCTGGTGGTGTCGGGCGGGCACACCGAGCTGGTCGAAGTGCTCGGCTTCCGTCGCTACCGCTGGCTCGGCAGCACGCGCGACGACGCGGTGGGCGAGGCCTTCGACAAGGTCGCCAAGCTCCTCCGCCTCGGTTTTCCCGGCGGTCCCGCGATCCAGAGGGTCGCGACGGACGGAAACCCGCGGGCCTTCGCGTTCCCGCGCCCGATGGTGGATCAGCCCGGCTTCGATTTCTCGTTCTCGGGACTCAAGACCGCGGTGGCGCTCGCGCTCCAGTCGCTCGCCGCCGATCAGCGCGAAGCGCGCACCGCGGATCTCGCCGCTTCGTTCCAGGCCGCGGCGATCGATTCGCTGGTGGCGAAGACGCGCGCCGCGCTCGATCACACCCGCGCGCGCGCGCTCAATCTCGGTGGCGGTGTCGCCGCCAATCGCGCGCTCCGCGAGCGCCTCAGCGAGCTGTGCTCCGAGCGCGGCGTCGCGCTGCGCATGCCCTCGATGCGCCTGTGCGCCGACAACGCCGCTATGATCGCGCTGGTCGGCGCCTGGCAGCTCGAGCGCGGGCTCGAGACGGGTCCCGAGCTCGACGCCACCGCCTCGCTCGAAGAGTCGGGCCTGCCGATCGCGAGCTGAGACCGGGGATCGGCCGGCCAGCGGCTGACCGGGTTTTCGCCCGACCGGTTGCATCCTGCCCGGCGATCCCCGGGCGCCCCGCGTTTCCCGCCGCCAAACGCCGGGCCAAGCCGTTGCCAATACGAGGCCTGATTCCGGCTCCCGCGGCCCATGGCAACGCCCGCGCAAGCGATTGCGTGGCATAGGCGTTGCGATTGCGGAAGTGGGGGCTCGCCCGTCGTCGGGGCTCACCAGGGATCCGGAGTCCTTTCCGACGTGAACAAACCACGTGTTCTGATCGCAGAAGACGAACCGCATCTGCGTGAGGTCCTGCGCTTCCAGCTCGAAGCGGCGGGCTTCGAGGTGCTGGTGGCCGAGGACGGTCAGCGCGCCGTCGACCTCGCGCTCGAGCAGCTTCCCGACGTCCTGCTCTGCGACGTGATGATGCCCCACCTCGACGGCTTCGAGGTGACGCATCGCCTGCGCGCGGCCTATGCCACGCGACACATCCCGATCGTCATGCTCACCGCCAAGGCCGAGGCCGACGACAAGGTGCACGGGCTGCAGGGCGGCGCCAACGACTACGTCACCAAGCCCTGGCAGCAGAAGGAGCTGGTGCTGCGCATCCGCAACGTGCTCGAGTGGAGCCGGCAGCAGCGGTCGGCGAGTCCGCTCACGGGTCTGCCCGGCAATCTCTCGATCAACGAAGAGGTGGAGCGGCGACTGGCGAGCGGGGAGCCGTTCGCGTTCCTGCAGATCGACATCGACTTCTTCAAGGCCTTCAACGACCGCTACGGCTACGCGCGCGGCGACCAGGCCATCCAGGCGCTGGCGCGGATCATCGTCGAAACCGTGCAGCGCCATGGCCAGAGCAATTTCGTCGGGCACATCGGCGGCGACGATTTCATCGTGGTCAGCACGCCTCCCGTGGCGGAAGCGCTCGGCCGCGACATCCTGGCCCAGTTCGACGCCGCGGCGAAGGCGTTCTACGACGCCGAGGATCTCGATCGCGGTCACGTCGAGGTGCACAACCGGCGGCACGTGCTCGAGCGCTTTCCGCTGATGAGCCTCACCATCGCGCTGGTCAGCACCGACCGCATGCCGGTCACTCACCTCGCCCAGCTCACCGACATCTCGCAGGAGTTGAAGGCGCACGGCAAGAGCATGCCGGGCAGCGTGCTGGTGAACGAGCGCCGCCAGGGCGGCGAGTCGGCCGATCGGAATGCCGCGGCATGAGCACGATCCTTCCCGACATCCGGCCCGAGGCGACTCCGGAATCCGCGCTGGCCTCGCTCGCGCAGGCGATGCTGGCGCTGCGCAGCGCCGGCGATCTCGGCACCGCCTGCTCGATCGCCGGCGCCTGCGCCATGCAGGGCGCCGGCGCGTCCGACTGGCGGATGCTGCGGGTGGATCCGCGCAGCGGGACCCTGATCTGCATGGATCCTGCCGGCACCGAGAGCGCCTATCTCGCCGACGCCGAAGGACCGGTCGAGTGGACGCTGCAACAGGAGATGGCCGCTTACGACGACGGCATCGAGCAGCCGGAGGCTCCGCGCGAAGCGTCGCTGTGGACTGATCCTCCCGCGGCGCTCGCGACGGTGCCGCTGATTTCGGGCGGCACGGTCTGTGGCGTGCTGCTGGTGGCGTTCTCGAGCCCGCATCCGTTCACGCAGACCGACCGGCTGCTGCTGCAGACGCTCGGCGACGGAGTGGCGCTGACGCTCGAGCGCGCCGAGCTGCGGCGGCTGTTCGAGGACGCGCGCCGGCAGAGCGCCCGCCTCGAGCGGCGGGTGGCCGAGGGCGAAGAGACCGCTTCGAGCCTCATGTCGGTCGTGGCGCACGAGATTCGCAGTCCGCTGACCGCGATCAAGGCTTACGCCGAGGCGCTGCTCGAAAGCCTGCAGAACGCGCAGGCGCCGCGCGAGCGCTTCCTCAGCATCATCAACGTCGAGTGCGATCGCCTGTCGCGGCTGGTCACCGACATCCTGGACCTCTCGCGTCTCGAATCCGGCCAGCGCCCGCTCCGGCTCTCGCGCCTCGAGCCCGAGACCCTGGTGCGCGAGACCCTCGAAGGACTGCAGCCGGTGCTGCACGCGCGCCGCATCAAGACCGCGTTCCAGATCGATCCCGGGCTCAAGCTCGAGGCCGACGCCGATCTGCTGCGGCGGCTGCTGATCAATCTCCTCGGCAACGCCGCCAAGTTCTCGCCCATCGGCGGCGAAGTGCGCATCACCGCGGTGCCGAACGGGGAAGAGATCATGGTGTCGGTGGAGGACCAGGGTCCCGGCATCCCGGCCGAGGACCTGCCCCACGTCTTCGAGCGCTTCTTCCGCTCGCGGCAGGCCGGCGAGCAGGAGAGCGAGGGCACCGGGCTGGGCCTGGCGATCGCTCGCGGCATCGTCGAGCTCCATGGCGGCGGCATCCGGGTCGAGATCCCGGAGAAGAGCGGCACGCGCTTCGTGTTCCAGCTGCCCATGCGCCAGCTGGCGACGCCGCGCGCCCGCCGCATCGCCCGCGGGGTGATGGCGCGTCCCGACCTCTGCACGCTGTTCGATCACACCGTCGAGATGGTGGCGGCGGCGATGAATGCCGAGATCGTGTCGATGATGCTGGTGGATCCCGAGCGCGGCGATCTGTCGATCGTGGCCCAGCGCGGCCTCGACGGACAGCAGCTCGGCGCGCGTCGCACCACGCTGCGCTCGGGCGTCGCCGGCTCGGTGGCGGCCTGGGGCCGCCCGTTGCTGGTGAACAACATCGAGACCGACCGCCGATTCCGCCGGCTCAACCATCCGCAGTACAAGACCAAGTCGCTGCTGTGCGTGCCGCTCCACGTCGAGCGCGAGGTGATCGGCGTCCTGAACGTCAACAACAAGCGCTCGGGCGAGGCGTTCGATGACGACGATCTGGCGGTGCTCACCGCGCTGGTGGAGCGCGTCGGCAGCGCGGTCGAGCGCGCCAGCCAACATCCCGACAGCCCGCGTCTGGTGGACGAGGCGCTGCAGGCGGTGCGCAGCATCACGCGCCTCAAGCGCGAGAGCCTGCTCGGCGGCCGCCAGCAGGTGCATCTCGCCCGGGCGCTGGCGCGCGAGCTCCAGCTCCCCGAGACCGAGGTGGATCTGATCGGGTACGTCGCCAGCATCCACGACATCGGCATGGCGGCGGTGCGCGACGAAGTCGCTCACGGCGAGCCGCTCGACGATCGGGGACGATCCGAGGTGCAGAAGCATCCCGAGGTCAGCGTCGAGATCATGAGGCCGCTGGAGTACCAGCTCGCGGTGCGCGACGTGATCCTGACGCATCACGAGCGCTGGGACGGCCACGGCTATCCTCGCGGCTTGCGCGGCCTCGAGATTCCGCTGGGTGGACGGGTGCTGGCGGTGGTGGACGCGTGGGAGAGCATGACGCGCGGCCGGCCGTTCCGCGCGCCGGTGCCGCGCGAAGCGGCGGTCGCCGAGCTCCGGCGGTCGTCCGGCGCGCAATTCGATCCCGACGTGGTGACGGCCTTCGTGCGCGTGCTGGAGCGCGAGGGAGGCGCATCGTGAACACGAAGGCCACTCCCGGGGAAGGGGGCGGGGCGTGAAGAAGAAAGCCAGCCCCAAGGCCGGCATGCCGCCTTCGGTGGTGGAGCTGCGGCTCCGCTCCGACCTCGACGTGGCGCGCGCCGAGATCCAGAAGCTGCGAAAGGAAGCGGCCGAACGCAACGGCGAGTCGGGGGTCGCGAATCCCCCCAGTCCGGCGGACGAAGCGGCCGCGATCCTCGCCGCCCCCGATCCCGGCCCGCCGCAGTCGCTCGATCCGGCCGCGCTGCTCAAGCAGGTGGAGGAGCTGTCGCGCACCCGCCAGCGTCTCTCCAAGCTCTACTTCAATCAGGTCGAGGAGAATCGCAAGCGCGCGACCAAACTGCACCTGATCCTCGAGAACATTTACCGCATCAACTCGGAGCTCGACCTCGACGCGTTGCTCTCGCGGCTCGCCGAGACCCTGCGCGAGACCCTGCGCTTCCAGGTGGTGCTGATCCGCATCCTCGAGCCCGGCACCGACCGCATGGTGGCGCGCGCCTTCGCCGGGATTGACGAGGAGACGCGCGTCCGGCTGTCGCGTGAGGACATCAGCGTCGCCGAGTTCCAGTCGTGGCTGCGCGAGGAGTTCCGCATCAGCCGCTCGTACTTCATCAGCCACTCGCACGAGTTCAATCGCGAGCTGCCCGAGGGCTATCGGCCGGATCTGGGGCCGCGCGAGGACTGGGAGTGGCACGAGGACGACGTGCTTCTGGTGCCGCTCCACGGCCGCGACGGCCAGCCGGTCGCCTATTTCTCGGTGGACGATCCCGAGGATCGCCTGGTGCCGTCCAAGGAGACCATCGAGCTGGTCGAGATCTTCGGCAACCATGCCGTGGTCGCGATCGAGAACGCGCGGCTCTACCAGCAGCTCGAGAGGCACACCCGCGAGCTGGAGTCGGCCGGCCAGCGCATGCAGGAGATGAACGCCCTGCGCAGCAACTTCGTCTCGACGGTGTCGCACGAGCTGCGCACCCCGCTCACCGCGATCCGCGCCTACGTCGACACGGTGCTCGGCGCTCAGCCCGCCGAGATGAGCCAGGAGCAGCTCGCGCGGTTCATGGGGATCATCAGCGAGGAGGCCGAGCGCCTCACCCGGCTGATCGAGTCGCTGCTCGACCTCAACCGCTTCGATTCCGGCAACATGAAGATGGCCCGCCAGTCGGTGGACCTGGCGGAAGTCTTCGAGGAAACCGCCCGACTGTTGCAGCCGGTGGCCCAGGCCGCCCGCATCGCTCTCAAGGTGGAGATCGGGGCGGCCGATACCCGTGCGGACGGGGATCGCGATCAGCTCCGCCAACTTGCGCTGCATCTGGGGAGCAACGCGGTCAAATTCACGCCGCCCGGCGGCTCGGTCACGCTTTCACTGACCGGGGACGACCGCGACGTGACCATGGTGGTGCGGGACACCGGCATCGGCATTCCCGAACCGATGCTGGAAAAGATCTTTGAACGCTTCTTCCAGGTGGACTCCTCGCTGGTGCGCCGCTATGGCGGGACCGGCCTGGGGCTCGCGATCTGCAAATCGATCGTCGAGTGGCACGGCGGACGAATCTTCGCCGAGAGCCAGCCGGAGAAGGGTTCGACGTTCACGGTGGTGCTGCCGCGCCGTACGGGGCCGCGGGTTTCGGTGCGCCCGACCCCCAAAGCGCACGCCGCACCCGAAGATGTCTTGAGGCTGGCGATCGAGATGGTGGCGGAGGTCATGAACGCTCGCGTGGTGTCCCTGCTCGCGCCCGGGCCGGACGGCGACCTGGTGATCCAGGCGGCGCTGGGCGTGGACGAGACCGTCATGCGCGAGGCCTCGATCCGCATCGGTTCGGGAGTCGCCGGCTGGGTCGCCGAATCGCGCCGCCCGGTGTGCGTGACGGGCTCGGCCGATCCCCATCCGGTTCACGGCTCGGGCCGCAAGCACTACCGCACCGGCACCTTCCTCTCGGTGCCGATCGAGAGCGAGAGTGGACTTCTCGGCGTGCTCAACGTCACCGATCCGGTGAGCGAAGAACCATTCGACGCCGAGGACTGCCAGCTGCTGCTCCAGCTCGCCGAGCGCGTTGCGGCCGCCTGGGAGCAGGCGCGCGCGATGGACGCACGGCGGTCCGATCTCGACGACGCCGATCGCGCGGTGCGGGCGATCCTCAAGGGCGCCGACCGCTCGCCGCGCGGCGTCACCGGGCGGGTTCGCCTGGCGACCGCCCTCGCGCGTGCGCTCGAGCTGCCCGAGTCCGACGTCGGCGTGATCGCGCACGCCGCCTCGATGCGCGACGTGGACCTGCCGGCGCCGGGGGGTGAAGCGCCGCGCAACGAGCTGAGCCAGGAGCTGCTGCGGCCGATCGACGCCGCCGGCGTGGTGCGCGACGTGCTGGTCTCGCAGAACGAATGGTGGGACGGCAGCGGCTACCCGCAGGGCCTCTCGGGCGAAGAGATCCCGATGGGCGGCCGCATTCTCGCGGTGGTGGAAGCCTTCGAGAGTCTCACGCAGGGGCGTTGGGGCCGACCCGCCCTGACGCGACAGGAAGCCATGGAGGAGCTGAAGAAGCTGTCCGGGCGGCGGTTCGACCCGGAGCTGGTGAGCGTGTTCGAGAACGCGTGGCGCGACGTGGAGCACTTCACGCGCGCGCCCGTGAGCGAGACGCCACAACTCAAGTCCAGGGAACGGAGGTGAGTCGCATGGCCAAGGGCAAAATCCTGGTGGTGGACGACGAGATCTACATCGTTCACATCCTGGATTTCAGCTTGGGGATGGAGGGATACGAGGTCCTCACCGCGCTCGACGGCGAGCAGGCGCTCGAGAAGGCGCACGCCGAGCACCCGGACCTCATCGTGCTCGACATCATGATGCCGAAGCTCGACGGCTACGAAACCTGCAAGATGCTCAAGTCCGACGAGTCCACGCGAGCCATCCCGGTCATCCTGCTCTCCGCCAAGGGGCGCAACGTCGACCAGAAGATCGGCTTCGAGGTCGGTGCGGACGACTACATCACCAAGCCGTTCAGTCCGCGCAAGCTGGTCGAACGGATCAACGCCATCCTCGGGCAGACCAGCAGCCAGCGCATGCAGGCCTAGGCCTCCGGCCGACGTCGTTCCTCATCGCCGGAGGCCCTGCCCGGGATCAGGGCACGCTTCCCGCCGGGGCGCACTTGCGATCGCGCCATCCACGCCTCAAGCTGCGCGCGTCGCCCCTCGATCCCAAGCGCCCGGTCGCCGCCGCATCCACCCGCCACCCGCACACGAGCACATGTCATTCGCGCAGGTTGCGCTCCCGCTCCCCTTGCGGCGCACGTTCGTCTATCGCGTTCCCGATTCGCTCGGCTCCACGGTTCAGCCGGGGGTCCAGGTCGAAGTGCCGTTCCGGGGCCGCACGCGTCGCGGCCACGTCCTCGAGCTGAGCGGCCACACCGATGTGGCCGAGGTGCGCGACATCGCCGCGGTCACGCCGGCCCCTCGACTCACGCCGCACCTGATGGCTCTGGCCCGCTGGGTCGCCGACTACTACCTGGCGCCGATCGGCGAAGTGCTGGCGGCGACGCTTCCTGGCGGACTCGAGGGCTTCGCACGCTCGCGCGCGCGCAAGGAAGCGCGCGAGGACCCGGTGATGCGCCTGCCGCTGCCCCAGCGCCTCACGCTCACCCCGGCGCAACGCAGCGCGGTGGAGGCCCTCGAGAGCGCGATCTCGACCGGCGGCTTCAAGGCGTTCCTTCTCCACGGCGTCACCGCCAGCGGCAAGACCGAAGTCTACATGCGCGCGGCGCGCGCCGCCCGCGAGCTCGGCGGTCAGGCGCTGGTGCTGGTACCGGAGGTGGCGCTCGGCTCGCAGGTGGTGCGCGAGTTCGAACGCCGCTTCGGCGGCCGCGTGGGCGTGCTCCACAGCTACCTCGGCGTCGGCGAGCGCCGGCGCAACTGGGAGCTGGCGCGCCGCGGCGCGCTCGACGTGGTGGTGGGCGCACGCTCGGCGGTGTTCGCGCCCTTGCCGGGGCTGAAATTGATGGTGGTCGACGAGGAGCAGGACGCGGCCTACAAGCAGAGCGAGCAACTCCGTTACCACGGCCGCGATGTCGCGGTGCGGCGCGCGCAACTGTTGGGAATCCCGGTGGTGCTGGGCTCGGCGACCCCGAGTCTCGAGTCGCTCGCCAACGCGGCGCGCGGCAAGTACACGCGGCTGCGGCTCCCCGAGCGCGTGGATCGGCGGCCGCTGCCCGAAGTGCGCGTCGTGGATCTGCGCGGCGAGGGCGTGACCGACGCGCTGCTTTCCCGGCCGCTGCGCCAGAGCCTGGCGGAGCGGCTCGAGAAGGGTGAGCCGTCGGTGCTGTTCCTCAATCGCCGCGGCCACTCGCATCACACCCAGTGCCGCGCCTGCGGCTGGGTGCCGCGCTGCCCGCACTGCGATATCGCCCTGATCCTCCACCTGAGGCCGAGCGAATGGCGCTGCCATTACTGCGACCATCGCGAACCGGCACGCGGCGCCTGTCCGCAATGCGGCGCCCGGCTGCTGCGACTCTCCGGCGCCGGCACGCAGCGCGTCGAGCGCGAGCTGGCCGAGGTGTTCCCGAAGGCGCGCGTGTTGCGCCTCGACACCGACGTGGCGCGCGAGCGCGGCCGCCCCGCCGAAATCCTCCGGGCGTTCGCGAACGGCGAGGCCGACGTCCTGCTCGGCACGCAGATGGTGGCGAAGGGGCTCGACTTTCCACGCGTGACGCTGGTCGGCGTGCTGGACGCCGACGTGGCGCTCCATCTGCCCGACTTCCGCGCCGCCGAGCGCACCTTCCAGTTGCTGGTGCAGGTGGCGGGGCGCTCGGGGCGAGGACCGGCTCGCGGCGAAGTGTTCGTGCAGACCTGCACGCCCGACCATCCCGCCATCGAGGCGGCAGTGCGCCACGACGACGCGGCGTTTCTCGAACGCGAACTGAACGAGCGTCGCGAGGCCGGATATCCACCCTTCAAGCGGCTGGCAACGATCCTCTTCTCGGGCAAGGACGAGGCGCGGATCGAGGCGCTGGCGACCGGTGTCGAGGAAGCCCTCGCGTCGGAGGCCGCCGAGGCCGGTGTGGAGATGCTGGGTCCGGCGCCGCAGGCGCTGGCGCGGCTGCGCGGGCAGCATCGCTGGCACCTGCTGCTCAAGGCCGAAAACGCCGCGAAGCTCCACCAGATCGCCGCGCGCGGCCTCGAGCTGGCGGAAGGGCACGAACACGCGGCCAGCGTGCGCGTCGTGGCGGATGTGGACCCGGTGGACGTGCTGTAGCGGCCCCGCCACGGCTCGGAAGCCGGTCTCTCCACAACCCCGGAACATCGGCCCCCGCTCTTGACGCATCTCGAAGGGCGTGCCTAGATTGCGGCCGCTCCCCGCGCCGGTTCCATGCACCGGCCGACGGCACGATTCCCGCTCGCCATGAGAATCCTGTGACCAATCACATCGCCCCCTCCAGCCCTGACAAGGCGGCCGACAAGGCCGGGGACATCGTCACGTTCGAAGCGGTCAAGGAGAACCGCCGCGCCCGGGCCTACATCCGAGGCGCCGACCAGGCGCTGGCCGAGATCGGCTACACCGAGCACGGCGAGCGCCACGTCGGGCTGGTGGCGCGCATCGCCTTCAACGTCCTCAAGCGCCTCGGCCACCCCGAGCGCGAGGCCGAGCTGGCGGCGATCGCCGGCTGGCTGCACGACATTGGCAACGCGGTGAATCGGGATCAGCACGCGCAGACCGGCGCGACCATGGCCATGCAGATCCTGCACGAGATGGGGATGCCCGACGACGAGATCTGCACCGTGATCGGAGCGATCGGCAATCATCACGAGAACGACGGCGAGCCGGTGAGCCGCGTGGCGGCAGCGCTGATCCTGGCCGACAAGAGCGACGTCCATCGCACCCGCGTGCGCAATCCCGAGCAGATCAAGTTCGACATCCACGATCGCGTGAACTACGCGGTGGAGAAGAGCTTTCTCAACGTGGACGAGGCCCAGAAGCAGATCACGCTCGAGCTGACCGTCGACACCAAGATCTCGCAGGTGATGGAGTACTTCGAGATTTTCATGACCCGGATGCAGGCTTCCCGCAAGGCGGCGACGTATCTCGGCTCCCGGTTCGGGGTGACCGTGAACGGCTTCCGCCTCACGTCGTGAAGGAGGGTGCAGTGAATCTTCGACGGCTCGGCTGTGGCGCCGTGGTGCTCGCGCTGCTCGCGTGGGGCACGGCGGCCGAAGCCCGCAACCCGCATTGCGCCGGAGGCATTCAGTACGTGGTGGGAGGGCTTCGCGACAAGCAGAACGGCAACACCGAGGACTACATGCGCCAGATGAACAAGGCGGTGGCGCAGCTCGAGCAGTGCGCGGCCGAGGACCCCGACGACGCCGAGGCGCTCGGCTATCTCGGTTGGGCGTACGCCGAGATCGACAGCTCGTGCCAGGCCGGCAAGGTGTTCGCCTCGGCGATCGAGAAGCTCAAGGCCAAGGGCGACGCGAAGAAAGCGGAATGGGCCGCGAACAATCGCGATTCCTACTGGGCCAACGCCTTCAACGACGGCATCGGCAAGATCAACGCCGCGCAGGCGGCCTATCCCGACTACACCAAGAATCCCGAGAACGACGCCGACAAGACCCTGAAGGAAGAGGCGGGCAAGAACTACCAGCAGGCGATCGCCAGCCTCGATCGCGCGAACTGTCTCCGGCCCAATCACCCGCAGACCATCCGCAATCTCGGCTCGGTGTACGTGTTCCTGGGCGACTACAAGACCGCCTCGGACATCTACACGGCCGGCCTCAAGGTGGCGCCCTCGGACTCGTCGCTGATCGCGGGGCTCAAGTCGGCACGCACCGGCTACGCCAATCAACTGCTCGAGGACAAGAAGTACGACGAGGCGGTTTCGTACTATCAGGATCTGCTCAAGGGCGACCCGACCAATTCCGAGCTGCAAAGCAGCATCGCCGACGCTCGCTTCCAGCAGGCTCAGAAGGACACCAGCAAGGCCGGCAAGGCCGCCTACTTCAAGCAGGCGGGCGACGCCTACGCCAAGGCCTTCACCATGAAGAGCGACAACGCCGATCTCGCCTTCAACGCCGCTCTGGCCTACCAGAACGCCGGCGAGCCGACGCTGTCCGAAGCCCAGTGGCGGAATGCGCTCAAGCTCAAGCCCAACGACGCCGACGCGCTCTCGTCACTGGCGGCGGTGCTCGCCGATCAGAAGAAGTACGACGAGGCCAGCAAGATCCTGCTCCAGGCGCTGGCCAGCAATCCGCAGAACAAGACCCTTCACCGGCAGCTGGGAGGCGTCTACACGCGCGGCGGATACAACGCCAAGGCCAACGAAGAGCTGATGATCTTCCTGGCCATGCAGAACGGGCAGCCGGCGGCGGACGCCGCCGCCGCGGCCAAGGGCAACACGTCCGCGGGCGCGGCCGGTGCCAAGGCGCTGGCCTCGAACGGTGCTCCCGATCAGGTGATCGACTGGGAGGCGAGCGGCGAGAAGTATTCGACCTGGTTCTACTGGTCGAAGAAGCAGGCGCTCCACTTCAAGGATGGCGCGCTGATCGTCACCTCGGACTGGAGCGCGGGACCCTCCGGCAAGAAGTAACGCGAGCCGGCCCGCTCCCATGAGCGCAGCGCCCGAGATTCGCGCGGTCGCCGTGCTCGGTTACGGCAATCAGGGCGAGGCGCACGCGCGTGCGCTGCGCCGGGCCGGCATCCCGGTCGCGGTCGGCGCTCGTCGCGAGGGCGCCGGCGCCCGGCGGGCAGTCGAGCATGGCTTCGCTCCCACCGGGCTCGCGCAGGCGATGAAGGACGCCGACCTGGTGGCGGTGATGCTGCCCGACGAAGCGCTGCCGCCGCTGTGGCCGGCGCTCCGCCCGGCGCTCCGCCCCGGCGCCGCGGTCCTGTTCGCGCACGGCTTCAATCTGCTCTACGGCGGCCTCGACTTCCCGGCGGATTCCGATGTGGTGCTGGTTTCACCGACCGCGCCCGGCCGCGTGCTGCGGCTGCTGCGCGAGCGCGGCGAGAGGATTCCGGCGTACCTGGCGGTGCATCGCGACGCGAGCGGCGGCGCCTGGGAGCTGGCCGAGCGTTATGCCGGCTGGCTCGGCCTCGCGCCGCTCTGGCGCACCACGGTCGCCGAAGAGACCGAAGTGGATCTGTTCGGCGAGCAGAGCGTGCTGTGCGGCGGGATGAATGCGCTGGTCACCGCGGCGTTCGAGACTCTGACCGCGGCCGGCTATGCGCCCGAGATCGCCTACCTCGAGTGCGTGCACCAGCTTCGCTACCTGGCCGAGCTCCTGAACGAGCGCGGCGTGGCCGGCATGCGCGAGGGAATCAGCGGCACCGCGCTGTTCGGCGATCTGACCCGCGGGCCGCGCGTGATCGGCGCCGACTCGCGCGCCGCGATGCGCGACATCCTGGGCGAGATCCGCAGCGGCCAGTTCGCCCGCGAGTGGGCGGCCGAGGCCGCGGCCGGCCGGCCGAAGAGCCGTTCGGAGCTCGCCGCCGCGGCCCGGCATCCGATCGAGGCGGCGAGGCGGCGCGCTCTCGGTGAGCCGACCGAGGGGAAGCCCCCGGCCTGACCCGCCCGGCCTCCGGCAACCCGAGGAATCCCGCAAGGCCTTGGAAAAAAACTGCCTTGACCGGTTTTCGATCCCCTTGCTAGCCTCGCATTTGCACGAGACGCGTCCGTCATACCGGTCGACGAGACCGAGCCGAGCGTCGGGGCTTCAGGAGGTCGCAATGACCAAAGCGGATATCGTGGACCAGATCGCCGAACGCACCGGCCTCACCAAGAAGGACGTGGCCGAGACCGTGGACTCCTTTCTCAACGCCGTGGCCAGGGCTCTCGCCAGCGGCCATCACATCGAGATCCGGGGGTTCGGGACGTTCCGCGTGAAGGATCGCAAGGCGCGCATCGCGCGCAACCCGAGAACCGGCGAGCCGGTGCCCGTGGATCCGCGCAAGGTCCCGGTGTTCAAGGTCTCGAAAGAGCTGAAGGACATGGTTTCACAGGGCTAGCCTTCGCCCGGGCGGACCGAAACAAGATGGGGTGGGAGGCCTGGCCTCCCACCCCGTTCGTCATTCAGGCCCGCGGACTAGCGCCGGCTGTCGCGGATCAGGATCAGCCGAATCAGCTGCAGCGCCGCCATCGCCGCGGCGGCCACGTAAGTCAGAGCTGCCGCGTCCAGGACCTGCTTGGCGCCGGCGACTTCCTGAGGCATCACGGCGCCGCTCGAGGTGAGCTGGGCGAGCGCGCGCTTCGAAGCGTCGAACTCGACCGGCAGCGTCACCAGATGGAACACCACCGCGGCGCTGAAGAACAGGATGCCGAGATCCATGAGCATCGGAGAAATTCCCGGGATGCGGAAGAACAGGCCGATGAAGAACAGCGGGAACGCCGCCATGCTCGCGAATCCGACCACCGGCGCCATCGCCGACCGCAGGTTGAGCAAGGCGTACCCCTGCGCGTGCTGGAGCACGTGGCCGACTTCGTGGGCCGCCACCGCGATCGAGGAGATCGAGTCCCCCTGATAGATCGGTGCGGACAGCGACACGGTCTTGTTCCGCGGGTCGTAGTGGTCGCTGAGCGTGCCGCCGACCGGCTGCACCTGAACGTCGCTGATGCCGTTCCGCTGCATGATGCTCTGCGCCATCTGGCGGCCGGTCAAACCATTCGCCGCGCGCACTTGCGCCCATTTCTGATAGGTGTGCTGGACCCGCCACTGCGCCCAGAAGGCGAAGATCATCGCCGGGATCAGCAGCGCCCAGGTCGGATCGAAACCGAACATGAAAGGCATGAAACACTCCTTAGCCAGGGCCGCGGCGCGCTCTTCGCGAGTGGCCGGCGGCGGAGGGATGACGTCGTCTACCGGGCTTTGGATGCGCGAGCGACGAGACGCGGCGCATGGCCAGACCCGACAGGACCTTACGTTCCCTCCAGCACAATGCACCCCGCGGCGGCAGTTGTCACGGCGCTGTCAGCCGGCCTGCGATCGCGTAGACTCAGACGGTTCTGGATTCCAACCTCCCTCGCGAGGCCTTTACTCATGAGCGAACTGCCGATCGTCGATCTCCGCAGCGACACCGTCACTCGTCCGACCACCGCCATGCGTCGCGCCATGGCCGAAGCCGAGGTCGGCGACGACGTGTTCGGCGACGATCCCACGGTGCAGGAGCTGGAGCGTCGGGTCGCCGCGCTGGCCGGCAAGGAGGCGGCGCTGTATGTGCCGAGCGGCACCATGGGCAATCAGCTGGCGGTCGCGAGCCAGACCGAGCCGGGCGACGAGGTGCTGCTCGAATCCGAAAGCCACATCTTCTTCTACGAGCAGGGCGGGATCGCCGCCAACTCCGGCTGTCTCGCGCATATCGTGCGCGGGGAGCGCGGCGTGATCCCGGCGCGGGCGCTGTTGCAGTCGCTGCGGGGCGAGGACGACCACGTCGCGCATCTGCGGCTGGTGTGCGCGGAGAACACCCACAACCGCGCCGGCGGCGCCATCGTGCCGCTGGCCGCGCTTCGCGAGCTGGGCGCTGCGGCGCGCGAGCGCGGGGTGCGGGTGCACCTCGACGGTGCGCGCCTGTGGAACGCGAGCGTCGCGACCGGCATCCCGATCGCGGAATGGGCGGCGTGCGCCGACACGGTGATGATGTGCTTCTCCAAGGGGCTCGGCGCCCCGATCGGCTCGATTCTGGTGGGCTCGGCCGAAGTGGTTCGCCGCGCGCGCCGGCTGCGCAAGCGCTTCGGCGGCGGCATGCGCCAGGTCGGGATTCTCGCCGCCGCGTGCCTGCACGCGCTCGACCACCACGTCGAGCGGCTGGCCGAGGATCACGCGCGCACGCGCCGGCTGGCGGCGGCGTGGCGATCGATTCCCGGCGTGCGCGTGGTGGAGCCCGACACCAATATCCTGTTCGTCGAGCTGCAGCATCCCGCGCTCGACCCCGCCTCGATCCTCTCCGAGCTCGAATCGCGCGGGATCCGCATGTCCAAGTACGGGCCCAAGCTGCTGCGCGCCATCGTCCACCTCGACGTGGACGATGCCGGACTGGAGCGCGCCGCGCGCGCGTTCCAGGCCGCGATCGGCGCGCGCCTCGAACAGGCGACCGCACGCTGAATTCGAGCATTTCGAACCCCCCGGCCGATGGACGCTCCCTGCCGGCCGTGCTACCTTGCCTCGCGCTCCTCAACGGCGGCGCGCCATCCACGCGGTCATGACTCAGGTGAGCCGAGTCCGCCCCTCCGGCGACGGAGGAACTCTGTATCTCGTGGCCACTCCGATCGGAAATCTCGCCGACCTCACGCAACGTGCCGTGCGCACGCTGAGCGAGGTGGACGTGATCGCCGCGGAAGACACGCGCACCACGCGGCGATTGCTCGATCATCACGGGATCCAGGCGAAGCTGGTGAGCCTGTTCGAGCACAACGAGCGCGCTCGAGTGCCCGAGCTGCTCTCGCGGCTTCGAGGCGGGGAGTCGGTGGCGGTGGTGACCGACGCGGGCTCGCCGGGGATCTCGGATCCCGGCTTCCCGCTGGTCCGGGCGGCCGTCGAGGCCGGCATTCGCGTGCGGAGCGTGCCGGGGCCGAGCGCGGTGATCGCCGCGCTGCAGGTCAGCGGGCTGCCCACCGACAGTTTCACGTTCATCGGGTTCCTGCCTCCGAAGCGGGCGGCGCGCGTGCGGCGGCTGGAGAGCCTGCGCGAGCGGCCCGAGACGCTGGTGGCGTTCGAGTCGCCGCATCGCATCGTCGCCTGCCTCGAGGATCTCGAGCAGGTGTGGGAGACGCGGCCGATCGCACTGGCCCGAGAGCTGACCAAGATGTTCGAAGACGTGCTGCACGGCAGCGCGCGCGACGTGCGTGAGGCGCTGACGAGAGAGCAGCAACGGGGGGAAATGGTGCTGGTGCTGAGCGGGTGGACGCGCGCGCGACGCGCGCTGGAGAGATCGTGAGCGTCCCCCTGTCGGGAACTCGCTCCGGCCGCGTGCCGCTCAAGGAGTCGCTCAAACGGTTCGCGCACGTGGCGCTCGATCCCCTGGTGCGGGCGCTGGCTCGGGCCGGCGTTCGGCCCGATCACCTCACCTTTCTCGGATTGATCCTGAGTCTGGCCTCGGGTCTGGCGTTCGCGCTCGGTCACTTCCGTTCCGGCGCGGCCTTCGCCACCGCCGCCGGCATCTGCGACATCCTCGATGGCCAGCTGGCTCGCGCGACCGGGCACGTCTCGCGCTTCGGAGCGTTTCTCGACTCGACGCTCGACCGCATCGCCGAGGCGGCGCTGCTGGTCGGCATCGCGAGCTTCTACACCGGCACGCTGGTGGACCTGGCGGTCAATCCCGAGCGCGTGGCGCAGCAGCTTGCCCGCGGGCTGGAGCCGGTCACCTGGGCCGCCATCAGCCTGCTGGCGATGCTGGCGCTGGTGGGCTCGTTCATGGTGTCCTATACCCGCGCGCGCGCCGAGGGCCTCGGCCTGGAGTGCCGCGTGGGCTGGTTCGAGCGGCCCGAACGCATGATCGTGCTGATCATCGCCGGCTTCGCGGGGCTCGGTCCCATCATGCCGGCGGCGTTGCTGCTGCTGGTCGCGTTCTCATTCGCCACGGCGTTTCAGCGCATGGCGTACGTCTGGAAGAACACCCGCGGCGCGGGTCGCGACGTATAAGGAGGTCGTGAGAGTCATGGGCAAGGTTCGGGTAGCGATCATCGGCGTGGGCAACTGCGCATCGTCGTTCGTTCAGGGCCTGCACTACTACCGCAACGCGAAGGAGTCGGATCGCGTGCCCGGCCTCATGCACGTGAATCTCGGCGGCTATCACGTCCGCGACGTGGAGATCTCGGCGGCGATCGACATCGACAAGAACAAGGTCGGCCGCGACGTCTCGGAAGCCATCGGGGCGTGGCCCAACAACACCTACGTGTTCACCAAGGTGCCGAAGTCGGGCGTGACGGTGCAGCGCGGCATGACCCACGACGGGCTCGGCAAGTACCTCTCGAAGATCATCGAGAAGGCCCCCGGCTCGACGGTGGACATCGTGCGCCTGCTGAAGGATACCGGCACCGACGTGGTGGTGAACTACCTCCCGGTGGGCTCGGAAGAGGCCACCAAGTGGTACGTCGAGCAGGTGCTCGAAGCCGGGTGCGCGTTCGTCAATTGCATTCCGGTGTTCATCGCGCGCGAGAAATACTGGCAGCAGCGGTTCGAGAAGAAGGGACTGCCGGTGATCGGCGACGACATCAAGTCGCAGGTCGGCGCCACCATCACCCACCGCGTGCTGGCGCATCTGTTCGTCGAGCGCGGCGTGCGCATCGATCGCACCTACCAGCTCAATTTCGGCGGCAACACCGACTTCCTCAACATGCTCGAGCGAGAGCGACTCGAGTCGAAGAAGATCAGCAAGACCTCGGCGGTGACCAGCAACATTCCCTACGAGCTGTCTCCCGAGAACGTGCACGTGGGGCCGTCGGACTACGTGCCCTGGCTCAAGGACCGCAAGTGGTGCCACATCCGGATGGAGGGCACGACGTTCGGCGACGTGCCGCTCAACCTCGAGATGAAGCTCGAGGTCTGGGACTCGCCCAACTCGGCCGGCATCGTGATCGACGCGGTGCGCTGCGCGAAGCTCGGGCTGGAGCACGGGCTCAAGGGCGCGTTGATCGCCCCGTCGAGCTACTTCAAGAAGTCGCCACCGGTGCAGATCCCCGACGATCGCGCGCGCGAGCTGGTCGAGCAGTTCATCCGCGATCCCAAGGCCACCGAGCGCCAGCTGCGCGAGAAAGGTGCGCCGACCGTGAAGAAGGATGCGGCGCCGATCGCGCGCAAGGCGGCCCGCCCCGTGGCCGCGCCTTCGCACAACGGTGCGAACGGTGCCAACGGAAGCTCCAGCGCGACTCCTCGCCGCGCGCGTGCCCGGCGTCGCAAGGCCGTCGCCGCGCGCTGAGCTCACCCGGCATGCCGGGCCTGTTCATCACCTTCGAGGGCGGCGAGGGCACGGGAAAGTCCACCCAGATCGAGAAACTCGCGGCGCGCCTGCGCGCGCGCGGTCTCGATCCGCTGCTCACGCGTGAGCCCGGCGGCACGCCGCTGGCGGAGAGCGTTCGCGCGCTGCTGCTCGCGCCCGGGCGCGGACCCGAGCCGCTCAGCGAGGCGTTCCTCATGGAGGCGGCGCGCGCCGAGCTGGTGGCCGGTGTGATCCGCCCGGCGCTGGCGGCGGGGCGCGTGGTGCTCTGCGACCGCTACGACGACTCGACGCTGGCCTATCAGGGTGGCGGGCGACAGCTCGATGACGCGTTGTTGCGCGCCATGAATCGCGCGGCGACCGGCGGGCTCAGGCCGGACCTCACGCTGCTGTTCGATCTCGATCCCGAGCGCGGGCTCGACCGGCGCGCCGGCGCCTCGGGCGCCACCAATCGGCTGGATCAGGAGCCGCTCGAGTTTCACCGCCGCGTGCGGGAGCGCTATCGGGCGCTCGCGGCCGCCGAGCCTCGGCGCTGGCGCGTGCTGGATGCCGGGCTGTCCGCGGAAGCGCTCGAGGAGCAGGTGTGGGCCGCGGTCGAAGCCCGGCTGCGTCCGTAAAGCGTCGCGCGGCGCCGCCCGCGCGCGAGCCCGGCCGCGGGCCGACGCGGGTCGCGCTGGCCATCGCCCTGATTTTCGCGCTCGGGCTGCTGGTGCGCGCCAACGCGCTGCAGGGTCCCCATCTCGAGAACGACGAGCAGGTCTATCGTGCGCTGACCGTTCAGCTGCTCGAGCATCGCGGCTACAACCTGCTCGGCACCGATGCGCCCCCCGAAGTGCTGCCGCGCGAGATGTACGGCCGGCCGCTCTTCTATCACCATCCGCCGGGGGGGATCGCGTTGTTCGCGGTACTGCTCGGGACCATCGGGCCGCTCGGATTCGGGGTCGCGCAGCTGCTGGCGTACGCCGCCTACTTCATCGGCCTGTTGCGGCTGCGGGCGGCCGCGTTCGGCGCCGGCACTGCCATCGAACGCCTCACCGTCGCGGTGCTCGCCGCGTTCTCGCCGATTGGCGCCCACGTCGGCGTCCACCACTGGCTCGACGGACCGCTGCTAGCGGCGGCCACGCTGGCGGCCGCGCCACTGCTCGATGCGCTGCGCGCGCGCGACCTCCATCGGGCCGCGCTGGCCGGCGCGCTGGTGGGTCTCGCGAGCTGGGTCAAGGTGACGGCGCTGCTGGTGCTGCCGGGAGTGGCGCTCCTGGCCTGGGCTCTCGAGCCCGGCGCCGGGCGCGACGCGCGCATGTGGCGGGCGGTGGCGGTCGCGGTGGCCGCCGCCCTGGTGGTGCTGGCGCCGTGGCCGCTCTGGCAGTGGGTGGTACTCGGTCCGCCCTGGCTGCTGGATCCGGGAAAGCCGACCGCCGCGCTGATCGCGAGCAATCCATTCGAACATCGGGTGGTGGCCGAACGCACCGCGTGGTCGTATCTCCCGCTGCTCGTCACCACGCTCTGGACGCTGGTCCCGGCCGCACTGATCGCGCTCACCGGCGGGCGCCAGGTTCGGCGCGTCGCGCTGGCGCTGCTCGGCTGGATGGCGGTGGTGGTGATTCCTCACATGGTGCTCGGAGCGCGGGGCTACCCCAAGTTGCTGCGTTTCGTGATCCTGGCCACGCCGGCCGCTGCACTGCTGGCGGGGCTGGCGGTGCGCCGCCTGATCGGCTCCCGCGGGGGCGGGCGGCCACCCGCGTGGTGGTGGGCGAGCTGCGCGGCGCTGGGCATTGGGGTCGCGCTCGAGGTGGCGCACGGCATCGTGGTTGCCGTGATCCAGAATCAGGCTCTGATCCTGCCTCTGTTCGACTGATTCGGCCCCGCTCGCGATCCCGCCCCCGGCCGGAGCATCCAATCGCGTGTCAGTCGGTGAGAACCGACCCTGTGTTATATTCGTCGCCGCTCTGGAGCCGCGCCCGATCTCCATTGCCGGCTCTCGATTCCGCCTGCCGAGCCGCCTCCTCAAGGGAGTGAACTCCTCGATGTCTCGACGACTCCTGCTGGCCGCCTCGCTGATCGCCCTGTTCGCGGTGGGCTGGTGGGCGGGTCGCGGCGGCGCCACCAACGGTCTCTACGGCAACATGGACGACTTCGTCGAAGTCCTCCATCGGGTCGAGGAGAGCTACGTGAATCCGGTCGCGCCCGGACCGCTGGTGGACGGGGCGATCAAGGGCCTGTTCAGGCAGCTCGACCCGTTCTCGCAGTTCCTCGATCACGACGCGCTGGCGCGCCTGCAGGGCACCACCGAGGGCGAGTTCGGCGGCATCGGCGTGCTGGTCAGCGTCCGGGACAATCACCCGACGGTGATTTCGCCGGTCGAAGGCAGTCCGGCGTGGCGCGCCGGGCTGCGCCCCGGTGACGCGATCCTGCACATCGATGGCAAGTCCACCGCCGGCTTCACCATCGACGACACCTCGAAACTGCTGCGCGGCGAGCGCGGCACGTCGGTACGGCTGGGCGTGCTCGGCGAGGGCGACACCCAGGAACGCGACGTGACGCTCGAGCGTGACATCATCAAGACCAAGAGCGTCCCCTACGCGTTCATGGTGGACAAGGAAATCGGGTACCTCCGGCTGGCGAGCTTTTCCGAGCGCTCGTCGAGCGAGGTGCGCGAGGGGCTCGACCAGCTCAAACGCCAGGGCGCGAAGAAGCTGCTGCTCGACTTGCGCTCCAATCCCGGCGGCGTGCTCGATCAGGCGGTGGCGATCGCCGAGCAGTTCCTGCCGCGCGGCTCGCTGGTGGTGTCGACGCGTGGCCGCGATGCTTCACAGGATCAGCGCTACACCGTGCAGAGCCCCGGCGCCGAGAGCGGCTGGCCACTGGTGGTGCTGGTGGACGGCGGCAGCGCCTCGGCCTCCGAGGTGCTGACCGGCGCGCTGCAGGATTTGGACCGCGCGCTGGTCGTCGGGCACACCACCTTCGGCAAGGGGCTCGTGCAACGCGTGTTCCCGCTGCGCGGCACCGGCGACGCGGTCAAGCTGACCACGGCGCGCTACTACACGCCGAGCGGCCGTTGCATCAATCGTCTGCCGACGGTGCAATCCGACGCCGACGACGAATCGGGTGACGATGAAGAGGGCGCCCCCGCCGAATCGTCGAAGAGCGAACCGTTGTTCCACACCACTTCCGGCCGGCCGGTGCGCGGCGGCGGCGGGATCGCGCCCGATCTGGCGATCGAGCCCGACTCCCTCACCCCGCTGATGACCGACGTCGAGCGCCGCTTGCTCTCGTTCCGCTTCGCCAATCGCTGGGTGAACGGGCATCCCGACACCCGGCTCACGGCCGACGTCAGCCCGGACCTGTGGAGCGCCTTCACCGACTTCCTGCAGCAGGAGAAGCTGGCCGCGGATCCGGCGGCGCTCGCGGCCCAGCGCCCGCAGCTCGAGCAGTCGCTGCGCCGCGAGCTGGCGCGGCGACTCGAGGGAGATGCGGCGGCGGCGCGTGTGGCGCTGGAATCGGATCCGGTCTATCGCGCCGGTCTCAAGGCGCTGCTCGGAGCGCGCTCGTCGAAGGACGTGTTCGCGGTCGCGCGCCCGGCCGAATCCCCGCGATCCGGCAAGCGCGAGACCGTCTCGACTCGATGAGGGTCGCCTGGCTCTGTGATTTCGACGGGACGCTCTCGCCCGCCGACGTCGGGGCGTCGCTGATCGCGCGCTTCGCGCCGGACGGCGCGGAACGGCGCCGCGAGTTGCTGGCGCGCTGGCAGCGCGACGAAATCGGGAGCCGGGATCTGACCGTCGAGGAATGCCGTGACCTGCGGGTCAGCGAACCCGAGGCACTGGCGTTCGTGCGGGGATTCGCTCTGGATCCGGGTTTCGCGGCGTTTTCGAGCGCGGCGCTGGCGCGCGGCGACGAGGTGCTGGTGGTGAGCGACGGATTCGATTTCTACATTCGCGAGCTGCTGGCGCGCGATGGTCTCGGGAACATCCCGTACCTTGCCAATCGCGCGCGCTTCGAGAACGGCGGGCTCTACCCGGAGTTCCCGCACGCCGGCGGTTGCGGCCGATGCGGAAACTGCAAGGCCGAACCGGTTCGCCGCTTCCGCGCCATGGGACTGCACACGGTGGTGGTGGGCGACGGGCTCTCGGACCGCTGTGGCGCGCGCGAGGCCGACCGCGTGGTGGCGCGAGGCGGGCTGCTCGAATGGTGCCGCCGGGAGGGCCGCGAGGTGGTGCCGTTCGAGGGATTCGCCCGCCTGCGACCGGGCGCGGCGGTTCGCGCATGCTGAAGATCGGCGAGGTCGCGATCGATTCGCCGTTCCTGCTGGCGCCGCTCGCCGGGGTCAGCGATTCACCCTTCCGCCAGCTGGCGCGCGAGCAGGGAGCGGCCGCCGTGTACACCGAGATGGTCTCGGCCGACGGCCTGGTGCGCGGCCAGCAGGCGACTCTCGACTACATCGGCTTCGAGCCGCACGAGCGGCCGATCGGCATCCAGCTGTTCGGCTCGGACCCCGGCGTCATGACCGACGCCGTACGATTCCTGTGCGAGCTTCCGGAAGGCCGGCGGCCCGACCTGATCGACATCAACATGGGCTGTCCGGTGCGCAAGGTGGTCAATCGGTGCGCCGGCGCGGCGCTGCTCCAGGACGTGCCGCTGATCTCCCGGATCGTCTCGAAGATGAGCGAGGCCAGCGCGCTTCCGGTTACCGCCAAGATCCGGCTGGGATGGGACGGCAACTCGCGAAACGTGGTCGAGGTGACGCGCGCGCTCGAAGATTCCGGAGCGAAGGCGGTGGCGATTCATGCCCGTACGCGCGCCGAGAAATTCGAGGGCGAGGCACACTGGGAAATGATCGGAGAGGCCAAGCGCGCGGTGCGCATTCCCGTGATCGGCAACGGCGACGTGCGCGACCCCGAGAGCGCGCTGCGCATGCTGGAAACCACCGGGTGTGACGGGGTGATGCTGGGCCGCGCGGCGTTCGGCGATCCGTGGGTGTTCCGGCGCGTGCGGGCCGCCTGGGAGCGTGGCGAAACCCTGCCGCTTCCCACCGCGCGCGAACGGCTCGAGGCCGGCGTGCGCCATCTGCGCATGATGGTGCGCTCGGTGGGTGAGGATCGCGCCGCGCGCGAGATGCGCAAGCACGTCGCCTGGTACGTGAAGGGACTGCCCAACAGCGCGCGTGTCCGCGAGCAGGTGAACCGCACCCGCACGGTGGATGAGATGGTCGAGCTGCTGACCCGCTACCTGACCGAAATCGAGGAGGCGGCCGACCCCGGGCCCTCGCAGGCGGCCGCCGGAGTGGAGGGACATGCAGCGCTCTGAGCTGCGCGCGCTGCTCCGCCGCGTCCGCCGCGGCGACGTGGCGCCGGCGGCGGCGGCGCGCAGCATCGAGGGCGAGCCGATCGAGCGCCTGGCCTTTGCCACCCTGGACCACCAGCGTACCCTTCGCACCGGGTTCGCCGAGGTGGTGTTCGGACAGGGAAAGACCCCGGCGCAACTGGTGGCGATCATGGGCCGGCTGCTGAGCCGGAGCGGCGTGGTGCTGGCGACGCGCGTTGACGACGCCGGGCGGCAGGCGCTGGCCGGGGCGTTCCCAAACGCCGAGATCCACCACCGAGCGCGCTGCGTCGTGCTGAGGAGACGCCGCGTCCGCGCGGCTCGGCGCGCCGTCCGCAACGGCGTGCTCGTGATCTCGGCGGGCACCTCGGATCTGCCGGTCGCCGAGGAGGCCCTGATCACCGCCCGGACGCTCGGCAGCCCCGCCGAGCTGGTTGCCGACGTCGGGGTCGCCGGGCTCCATCGGCTGCTGGCTCATCGCGAGCGACTGCGCGATGCTCGGGCGCTGGTGGTGGTGGCGGGCCTCGAGGGGGCGCTGCCGAGCGTGGTCGGCGGACTCACCGATCGGCCGTTGATCGCGGTGCCGACCAGCGTCGGCTACGGCGCCCACTTCAAGGGGCTCGCGCCCCTGCTCGCCATGCTGAATTCGTGCGCGGC
The DNA here is from genome assembly GCA_035498555.1 of Candidatus Sulfotelmatobacter sp. Lineage (NCBI taxonomy): Bacteria > Pseudomonadati > Acidobacteriota > Terriglobia > Terriglobales > Candidatus Korobacteraceae > Candidatus Sulfotelmatobacter > Candidatus Sulfotelmatobacter sp. The sequence continues at coordinate 6,050 of DATKAB010000021.1, read as the reverse complement.
GGGAGTGATGGTGGTGAACGTGGACAATGGCTTCGGCGCGGGCTACGCGGCGCATCTCATCGTGCGCGGGGCGCGCGCGCGCTGAATCGAAAGAGCCGATGCGCATCGCCTACTTCGACTGCTTTGCCGGCATCAGCGGCGACATGACGCTCGGGGCGCTGGTGAGCGCGGGCTGGGACCGCTCGGCGCTCGAATCCCTGCCCCGGCGCCTGAAGCTGGACGGTGTGCGCGTCAGCTTCGACGACGTGAAGCGCGGGCCGTTCCACGCGCTGCAGGTCAAGGTCGAGGTCGCCGAGGCCCGCCAGCCGCACCGGCATCTGCGCCACGTCGAGCAGATCCTCGAGCAGGCCGAGCTCGACGAAGCGCCACGCGCCCGGGCGCTGGCCATCTTCCAGCGGCTCGCCGAAGCCGAGGCCGAGGTCCACGGCAGCACGATCGAGAAAGTGCACTTCCACGAGGTCGGCGCGGCGGATGCGCTGGTGGACGTCGCGGGTGCCGCCGAGGGGCTCGCAGCACTCGGGATCGAACGAGTGTTCGCCTCGGCCCCGCGCCTCGGGGGCGGCGAGGTGATGTCGCAGCACGGCCGCATTCCGGTGCCGGCGCCGGCGACCGTGGCCCTGCTTCGCGGTGCCCCGGTCGAGCTCGGGCCCATCGCCAGCGAGCTCACCACGCCCACCGGCGCCGCGCTGCTTGCGACCCTGGTGGAGAGCTGGGCGGCGCCGCCCGCCTTCCGGCTGGAGCGGACCGGGATCGGAGCGGGGAGCCGCGATCCGAAGGAGCTCGCGAACGTGCTGCGCGTGCTGGTCGGCACCGTCGACCCGGCGAAGACCGCTCGTCAGCAGGTTGCGGTGCTCGAAACCTCGCTCGACGACGAGAATCCTCAACTGGTCGGCGCCCTGCTTCCCCGCCTGCTCGCCGCCGGCGCGCTCGACGCGATGGTGGTGCCCACGGTCATGAAGAAGGGCCGCCCGGGTCTCTGGCTGGTGGTGATCGCGCCGCCGGATCGTGCCGACGAGCTGGGCGGACTCCTGCTTCGGGAATCCTCCACGCTGGGAGTGCGGATGCGCATCGAGGAGCGCCTCGAGCTGGAGCGCCGCACGGTCAGCGTCTCGACCTCCCACGGGCCGGTCACGCTCAAGATCGCGCGCCTTCCGGACGGCACCGAGCGCGCGGTCCCCGAGTTCGAATCGGTTCGCGAGGTGGCCGAGCGCTCGGGCCAGCCGCATCGCGAAGTCGCCGAGTCCGCCATCGCCGCGTGGAGGGCCGGCCGGGGCGCGAGCTGATGCGGCTGGAGCTGCTGGACGTGTCGGTGGCCCCGCCCGGGGCGCCGCAGCCGGTTCTCGAGGGTTTTTCACTGGCGGTGGACTCGGGAGAGTGGGTGGCGCTCGGGGGCCCGAACGGCAGCGGCAAGACCACTCTGCTGCTGGTGGCGGCGGGCCTGAGGCCGCCGCGAGGCGGGGCGCGCCGAATCGAAGGCACCGCGCCCGCCGGAGCGCCGCGGAATGGCGTTCGCGCAGACGGTGATCCGATCATCGCCACCCTGCTCCAGGACCCCAGCTCTCAGCTGCTGCGCTCGACGGTCGCGGAAGAGATCGCCATGTCGGCCGAGAACCTCGGCGTCTCGCCGGCCGAGATCGACGCCGAGACGAGGCATGTCGCCGAGCGCCTCGGTCTCTCGCGCGACCTGCAGATCGATCCGCGCACGCTCTCGGCCGGCCGCCAGCAGCTGGTGCTGCTGGCCTCGTCGCTGGTCGGCCGTCCCGATTTCCTGATCGCCGACGAGCCCGGCGCGCATCTCGACCTCGAGTCGCGGGCGCGCGTTCTCGGTCTGGTTCGCGATCGAGTGCGGGGGGGAATGGGCGTCCTCTGGGCGACCCAGAATTCGATCGAAGCCGCAGCCGCCGATCGGCGGCTGGCGATCGGCGGGAGTTTCGAGCCAGCGCCGCGCGAGGCAGTCCCCGCCATCGGGACCCCGGGAGGTGAGCGGCTCGTGCTCGAGGTCGCCCCCGACCGCGGAGCGCCGGGCCCGAGAGTCCGCACCCACGCGGGGTTCGTCGTACGCCTTCCCGAAAGCGGCGTGGTGGCGCTGACCGGGCCGAACGGAGCGGGCAAGAGCGTGCTGCTGGGCGCCGCGGTCGGGGTCATCGATTGCCCTCAGGTGCGGCGGGCCATGGCCCCGGACCGTCCTGGAATCCTGGTGGGTCAGTATCCCGAGCTCCAGATTTTCGAGGATGGGGTTGCCGCCGAGCTGCGATATGCCGCGGAACAACGGGGACGAAACGCCCGTGAGACGGTCGACGAGGCCCGGGCGATCCTGCGACGGCTCGGACTCGGAGTCAGCTTCCTGGAACGCCGGACCTGGGAGTTGTCGGCGGGGGAGAAGCGGTTGGTGCTGCTGGTCGCCGCCCTGGTGGCCCCGGCCTCGTTTCTGGCCCTGGACGAGCCCACGGCCGGGCTGGATGCCTCCCGAAAGGCGGCGCTGGCCGCGATCCTGGCCCGCCAGGCGCAAAGCACGCCGATCCTGCTGGCCAGCCAGGACCCAGGGTGGCTCGGATCCCTGGGGGCCAGCGTCCTCCCGATTCCGGACGAATGATCTGCCAAGTCCCAGCAAAAAAACGGATTGACACGGACCTGTGAAGGGCACTAGCCTTTGTTACGTGCTGGAGTGGTTGGTGCTCCCTTGAATCCCCTGGGAACACCTCGAGATTCCGCGGTTCGATCGGGGCGAATGCTGGCAGCGGCTTCGGGCCGGTCGAACTCGTCAACGAGCTGATCGCACAACTCAGTGTCACGCCGTGCTCGAACTGCCTAAGGGTGCGGCGCGACAGCGGAAAGGGGGGATAGGCACACTTCAGTGCACCTGTCTGCCGTCGGCGAACTCGCGCAGCGCGAGCCCCCGCCGGCCGATTCGTTTCAGCGACACCTCGCTCGCAATCCGTACTAGGAAGACTTCGCATTGCCCATGCATTGCGACGGTGGAGGTAGTCACATGAGAAAGTCGTTCGTCGCGCTGCTTCTCCTCATGGGAGCTGCTGCGGCCTTGGCGACCTCGGCGTTTGCCGTCACCGATGAACTCGGCGGCGACAACACGAGCGCCAAGCTCATCAACGCCCAACTGATGCGCGACATGCATTCCGCGGTCGCGCAGACTGGCGTTTCGGGCCCCATCGACACCACCTACCTCGGCTTCGTGCCCGGCAAGGTGACGGCGACCAATTACTGGGGTCTCGGCGTCGGGAACTTCAAGGTGTTCTCGACCAACGCCGCCGACTATGGCTACTGGGGTTGGGACAACGATGCCGTGCACAACAACATTGGTGAGGTGCACGGTGACTCGCTGTTCGGCTGGTGGCCGTATCGCAACATCATGAACGGCGCCGGCGGCCTCACGTTGACCGATGATCAGCGTCCCTGGTGGGCGATCGACATCGGCAACAACGCCAACTACATCATCAGCCAGGACGCCGCGCACAAGCGCACGTACGGTGTCGTCGGTGTGTGGCACCGCGACAACGGCAGCGCCAGCGGCGGCGGAGTGGCCTGGAGCGCTCTGGGCGGCAGCTTCTCGCTGTGGTGCGGTCTGCGCCGCGACGGGGACAACTCGTTCGTGGATCCGATCACGAACAACCCGTTCAACGCGCGTGTGCTGGCGAACAGCGGTATCGCCGGCGGTACCAACACCGTGACCACCGGTCCGCCTTACAACGGCGGTATCGGCACGAACCAGAAGTTCCCCGGTTACGGTTCGCAGTGGGACCAGCTCGCCTATCACGATCTGGATGTGACGGGCAAGCCCTCGGTCACGCTGCGCTTCAAGTTCCGCACCAACATGTCGACCGGCTACGGCACCGCGAATGCCACGCGGACCGGCTGGTTCGACAAGGATCCGTTGAACCACCTCGCGCCGAACAACTTCATCAGCAGCAGCGCGGCGGGTTCGGCGGCTCCGATCGACTCGTTCATGGTGTACGTCGGCGCGGCGGTTCCGTACCTTTCGGGTACGTTCGTCGGTTCCGACGGCCTCACCCACAACGTGTTCGATCCGCAGCGCCGCTGGCTCGCGGAGACGATTCGCGTCAACGAGCCCAGCGTTCCGTACTACGAAGTCTTCACGACCTACGGTGACAATGCTGCGCAGACCAAGGTGTCGCTCACGGCGCCCGTGTCGGGCACCTGGAGCAACAAGGCTCGCATCGTGTTCCGCAGCAAGACCAACCGTGGCTTCGACGATGAAGGCGGCAGCGTTGCTGGCGCTTACACGTCGGGTGGCCAGGGCGCGGTCGTGATCGACGATGTCGAAGTGTCCTACGATGGTGGGGCGACTTACACGCCGGTCGGCGGCGGGACCTTTGAGAACGCCAGCGACATCGACAACGGCACCGGCACCGATCCGCTGAGCGCGTGGAAGACCACCGGCAAGCCGCCGGGCGCCTTCCACCACGTCCACAGCTACGACACGCTGGTCTATGAAGACCTCTGTGGACCATTCGGCAGCTCGCTCCGCACCTGTAACCTCGGCGGCGACGTGATCTCGATGGGCGATCACGACAACTCCGAGGCCGCCAGCGGCCCGTTCGGAACGGCGGAGCAGGAGCGTTGGGACGGAATCATCTCGCCCACGATCAACCTGCGGAACGGCGGCGGCACGAACGAGATGGGGGTCAACAACTCCATCGCGACGGCCACCGAGGACTATTACATCGACTACGACATCTATACGGGAATCTTCGACCCGTTCTCTCAGGGCAACCTGTGGCGGTTCGGGTTCCAGTCGTACCCGGCGGTGCAGGTCGACAACATCAAGTGCTGGGGTGACTGGCGGTTCCCTGGATTCATCATCTTCAATCCTGACAAGCAGTGCTTCCAGGATCAGGAAGGTGGCTTCCAGAACGGCATCATCCGCTGGAGCACGCTGGACGCCGAGAACGGGGCCAACTACCCCGACTCGCTCCGCATCTTCCTTGGCAAGCGCCAGGAGTGCTACCGCTTCGGCGTGACCACCGGTTGCTCGCCCACCGACGGCGGCTACTTCGACAACGTGTCGCTCGCGTTCGTCGATGGTCTGGCCCCGCCGATGACGATCGACATCTGGCAGCTGATCAACGACACGTTCACGGTCAACGGTCTGAATCGCAATGGCGTCGCGCCGGGAACGGCGAACTTCGACACCACGGCGGCTCTGGTCAAGACCGGTCTGAACATCGCCCAGACCACCGGCAATACGTCGCGTTACGACGTGCCTGGCGACACGACGGTCGTGAATGCGGACGGTGCAAACTTCCGCATCGACATGATCTTCCGTATCTCGCCGGGACCGGGCAACTACGTGACGCTCGGCAACCGCGGAAGCGGTCTGCGCCGGGTTCCCACCAGCACGACGCCGGTCGATTACTCGAACGCGACGAACAATGGGAACTTCTGGGCCGAGTATCTGCGCGACAACGGGGAGAAGGGCACCCCGGGTGGACATCCGGCCGGCGCCACCAACGGTGGCAAGGACTGGAGCCCGCTGGTGTGGAACGGCGCTCGTTGCGACACGGCCGAGACCAACATCTGGCGCATCGCGGCCCGCAACATCGGTGGCCCGACTCAGGGCTTGTGGCAGACGTCGTACCACGAGTCGGATCCCAAGTACACGAAGCTGGGTCTCGCCAAGAACCGTTGCTGGCTGATTGACCCGACGGCTGCCGTGACCTTCGCCAATACCACCTGCGACATCGGTGCGACGCTGGCCAACTGGCCGGTGACCGCGGGTTACGTGGCGGAGAACGGTCTGCCTCTCGGACAGACCTACGAGTACACGAAGATCCTGCCGGACGGCTACTTCACCCCCGGAACTCACGTGGAATACTTCTTCCGTCGTGAGGACAACGGCGACCCGAACATCGGTTACGGTCCGGACACGACCGTCGTGTTCCCGCAGCTGACCGAAGGTTCGACCGACGCTCACCGGTGGCAGGAGTTCACCGTTCTGCCGGACGCCTGGAAGAACACCGCCTACGGTGGTCTCGGCCAGGCCTGCCTGCTGTTCGTGGACAATCATGATCGCC
>DATKAB010000020.1 GCA_035498555.1 Candidatus Sulfotelmatobacter sp. | reverse complement strand
TCCTTGGTGTTGACGATGCCGACGATGTGGTCGGGCGTTCCCTCCCACACCGGCATCCGGGTGTGCGCGCTCTCGCGGCAGGCGTCGAGGATCTCCTTCTCGGACGCCTGGAGCGACAGCGTGACCACCTTGTCGCCGGGCACCATCACGTCCTGCACGGTCTTGTCGGCCAGCTCGAACACGCGCTGCACGTAGGTGGCCTGATCGGGCGGGATCACGCCGGCTTCCTGCGTCTCTTCGATCAGCATGCTCAGCTCGTCCACCGAGTGCACCTGCTGGTGGATCGGCGGGCTCGGCACCCGGAGCCACTTCACGATGCGCTCGCCCGACACGCGGAACACCGCGATGAAAGGCCGGAACACCCGGATGAACGCGAGCAACGGCGTCGAGGTCCACAGCGCCACGGCCTCGGCGTGCTCGATGGCGATGGCGCGAGGCACCAGCTCGCCGAGCACGATGTGCAGGTAGGTGATGCCGAGGAACGCGATCACCACCGCTGCGCCGTGCGCCACCGCCAGATTCCAGGGATGCGGCAACAAGTGGAAGATCGGCTCGATCAGGTGAGCGACCGCCGGCTCGCCGAGCCAGCCGAGCATCAGGCTGCTGAAGGTGATGCCGAGCTGGGTGGCGGCCAACGATCGGCCGAGATTCTCGTGGATGATGCGCAGCGGCGCCGCGCCGAACTTCCCCTGCGCGACCAGCTCGTCGATGCGCGTCCAGCGCACCGTGACCAGCGAGAACTCGGCGGCGACGAAGAAGCCGTTGAGCGCCGCGCACAGCAGCACGCCAAGCAGGCGGACGGCATCGACCCAATGCGGTGACATCGATCGGTGGGGCTATTCCGCCCGCTGGCGGCCCTCGAGAGCGCGGGCCAGCGTGACCATGTCGGAGTATTCGAGGTCGGAGCCCATCGGAACCCCGCGCGCAATTCGAGTCACCTTGATCCCGGTGGGAGCCAGCAGTCGCGACAGATAGAGCGCGGTGGCTTCGCCGGCCACGTTGGGATTGGTGGCCAGGATCACCTCCTGGATCGCCTCGCTCGAGCCTCCGGAATCGCGCAGCCGTTCGAGCAGCTGGCGAATGCGCAGATCGTCGGGGGTGGTGCCGTCGAGCGGCGAGAGCGCGCCGCCCAGCACATGATAGCGGCCGCGATACTGCGCGGTGCGTTCGAGCGCCAGCACGTCGCCCGGCTGCTCGACCACGCACACCACCGTGGCATCGCGCCTGGGGTCGGTGCAGATCGGGCAGGGATCCTGTTCGGTGAAGTTGCCGCACACGCTGCACAGCCCGACCTTCTCGCGCAACGCGCGAATCGAGTCGGCGAGCCGAAGCGCATCCTCGCGCGGCGCGCGCAGCAGATGGAGCGCCAGACGCTGCGCGCTCTTCTGGCCGATGGTCGGGAGCTTGACCAGCTCCTCGATCAGTTGCTCGAGGATTTTGGAGCCGTACATGAGGGCGGGATCAGAACGGCAGCTTGAAGCCGCCGGTCACCTTGGCGATCGACTCCTGCATCTGCTCTTCCGAGGTCTTCTGCGCTTCGGCGATCGCGGTGACGATCAGATCCTCGAGCAGCGTCACGTCCTTTTCGTCGAGCGCGGCGGGACTCAGCTTGATCTCCTTCAGGCGCTGCTTGCCGTCCACCACCGCCTTGACCATGCCGCCGCCGGCGCTGGCCTCGAAGCGCTGTTCGGCGAACTGCTCTTCCAGCTCGCCCATCATCTTCTGCACCTTCTGCGCCTGCTTCACCATGTCGCCGAAGCTCTTCATTCCGGAGGCGTCTCCCCGCGCCGCGCGCGTTCGATCACTTCGCCTTCGAACCAGGCGATGGCCTGGTCCACCATGGGCTTCAAGTCCTGGGCGGTGGGCCGCGGCATCGCCGCCCCACCCACGCTCTCGCCGGTGACGCAGCGCAGCGCGTGCATGTCACCAAACGCTCGGCGGATCTCTTCGCCGATCAGCGCGCGATTCTCCTGTTCTTCCACCACCACGCGGTGGAGATCGTCCATCCCCACGCACACCGTGTTCCCGGCGCAGCCCATGAAGCGACAGGCCTCGAGGAACGCGCCGAGCATGCGCTTGCGACCATTGATCCCGCTCAGCACGTCCTTCCAGCGCGCTTCGAGCTCGGGCGACAATTCCGGCGCCTCGGCGAGCGCGGTCGCGCTCGCGGCGCCCGCCGGGGCGGCGACGTTCGTGAGCGGGCGCGGGGCCGGCGAGGCGGACGGCGAAGTCATCGGCGTGCCGAAGCTCGCGCGCGGATCGGATCCGCCCGAGGTCGCCCCGCCCGGGCCAAACCCGCGGCGCGGCGGGGCCGCCGAGGGGCTGGCCGCGCCCGCCGGAGCCGGCGCCGGCGGGCGCGCGGGTGCCGCCGACGTCGTGGCGCGCGTCGCAGGACCGCCGCCCGATGTCCCGCGCGGTGCGGCGCCGCCGCCGCCGCCGAGCCGCTGCTCCAGCTGCTCCAGGCGCTCGAGCAGCGTCGCCAGCGTCTCGCCCGGCTCGAGCGTCGCCATCTGCAACACCGCGGCTTCGAGGTGGATCAGCGGCTGCGGGCTGTCGCGCATCGGCAGCGCCGCTTCCGACGCCAGGCGCAGCAGGCGCAACAGGTCGCTCTCGCTCCAGTCCCTGCCCTGTTCGATCAATCGGTCGAGATCGTGGCGCGCGAGCGCCACCAGATCGCCGCCCTCGGGATCGATCTTCAAGATCAGCATGTGGCGCACGTGCTCGCTCAAACCCTCGGCCAGCTCGCGAGGGTCAAGGCCCTTGTCGAAGGCGGCGTGGAGTGCCAGCAGCGCGGCTTTCGGGTCGCGCCGCACGATCGCGTCGCCGAGCGTGAAGAACGCCTCGCGATCGGCGATGCCGAGCACGCGGCGCACCAGCTCTTCGTTCACTTCGGGCTCGCCGGCCGAAATCACCTGATCGAGCGCGCTCACCGCGTCGCGCATGGAGCCCTCGGACTTGTGCGCGATCAAGAGCGCCGCGTCCTCGGTGAGCGTGAACTTCACGCCTTCGGAATCGGCGGCTTCGCGCTTCTGGATCTCGACCAGCCGGTCGGCGACCTTGCGCAGCGGGACGCGCGCGAAGTCGAAGCGCTGGGTGCGCGAGCGGATGGTGTCGGGCAGCTTCTGCGGATCGGTGGTGGCGAAGATGAACACCAGATGAGCGGGCGGCTCTTCCAGCGTCTTGAGCAATGCGGCGAACGCGTCGCCCGAGAGCTGATGCACCTCGTCGATGATCACCACGCGATAGGCGCCACCGGTCGGCGCGAAGCGCACCTTCTCGCGCAGCGCCTGCACATCGGCGATGCCGCGATTCGAGGCGCCGTCGATCTCGGCCACGTCGAGCGAAACGCCCGAGGTGATCTCGACGCACGGCGTGCACTGGTTGCAGGGATCGACGGTCTTGAGCTTGCCGGCGGCGCGCTCGGAGCGGCGCTTCTCGCAATTGAGAGCCTTGGCGAGGATGCGAGCGCTGGTGGTCTTGCCCACGCCGCGCGCCCCGGTGAACAGGTAGGCGTGCGCCACGCGCTGATTCTCGAGCGCGCGGGTCAATACCCGGCTCACGTGGTCCTGCCCGATCAGGTCGGCGAAGACCTGCGGGCGGTATTTGAGCGTGAGTGCGCGATGAGCCATTCCGAACGCCGGTTCAAAGGGCCAGGCGGATCAGCGGCACACCCGAAGGATTGCTTACCGCTGCTACCTTCCGGTCCTGACGGGGTTCACAAGGTCGGGTTGCGCTGGGCCTGGCCCAAATTATTGGTGGAGATGATCGGATTCGAACCGACGACCCCCTCGTTGCGAACGAGGTGCTCTCCCAACTGAGCTACATCCCCACCGGATAACGATTTCGGGTCGCGGAGGCCGCGAGAGAGCCGGACAGTCGCCCCCGAATTGCGCGGCATTCTATCAGCGCGAGTGAGGGGGTCAAGCGGCGCGGGCGCCGGCGCGCGCACGCCGATCAACGAGCGACAGTCACCGAGCGACGATGGCGCGGCGCGCGATCTGGAGATCGCCCTGTGTCAGCTTGACCAGGTAGAGCCCGGGCGCGAGCGAGGCGCCTTCATCGAGCGTGATGGAGCGTGCGCCCGACGAAGCCGCGAGCTCGCGATGGGCGACGCGGCGGCCCACCAGATCGAAGACATCGAGCGTCGCCGGCTCCGAGCGGAACAACGCGAACTCGATGCGCAGCGCGCCGTGCACCGGATTGGGTTTCACCTCGAGCTGGGCCTTGAGCTCGTTCAGCCCGCCGGGCGGGGGCTGCGGGGCCACCAGCGGATCGCCCACCGGCAGGACGTAGGGGACCGCATCGAAGGGCGCGATGCGCTGGGCGCGGATGTCGTCGACGCCG
>DATKAB010000019.1 GCA_035498555.1 Candidatus Sulfotelmatobacter sp. | reverse complement strand
CGTCCCATTCCTGAGCGGTTTCTAGCAGGTTTCTGGCCGGCGATCCGTATTGCGCTTTGCGCTGAAGCATTGCGCCCGACCGGGCATCACGCTGGGCGCGCACATCGGGGGCGCGAGGCGTTGCTTGGGCTTAAGACGTTTCTCGACGCCATTCTAGGTGGCACCATCCTTGCGGGACCACAGGCAGGCCGTCCCTGCTCGCCAGGGTCGGTCATGAGCGGCGTTTGCCGGAGGAACACTGTGCCTGCCGTGGGAACCGCGATGAAATCTGCAGCGCGCGACGAACGAGGCTTCACCCTGGCCGAGCTGATGGTGGTGATCAGCATCCTGGGACTCCTGTTCGCGCTCACCGTTCCGACGGTCTCGAGCTTCATGCGGAGCTCGAGACTGGTGGGCGCCGCGCAGACCCTCGAGGCCGACATCCACTACGCGCACACGATCGCGTCCACCTCGCGCAAGACCTGCATCATCCTGTTCTCCGGGGCCACCTACCAGGTCGAGCAGCTGAACCCGACCACCACGCTTCTCACCCGAGAGATGCCCAATGGCGTCTCCTGCTCGGCGAGTGACACGGCGACGTTCTATCCGTGGGGACTCACCGATCCGGTATCCGTCACGGTCAGCGACTCGCACGACAGCTCGGTCGTTCAGATCGCCTCGAACGGGAGGGTGGTCCGTGACTAAGCGAACCCGCTGGTTGGCGAAGGCCGAGGCCGGCGTCACGCTCGTCGAGCTGATGGTCGTGCTGGTCGTCATCGCCGTCGGCCTCCTGGCGCTCTCCGCCGTCCAGACTCATTCGTCTTCCGACGTCTACGCGACCGGCCGCCGCACTCGCGCGATGGCGGTGGCCGAGAACCAGATGGAGCAGGCCCGCGCGCTCGGTTATGCCGGCGCGGTGGCCGATTCCGGAACCACGGACAACTGCACCTGGAACACGCGGGTGGACTCCGTCGGAACCGGGCTCAACCGGATCACCGTGACGGTCAACTGGACCGAATCCGGCGCGCCTCGCACGATCCACCTCCTCGACCTGGTCTCGACGCGATGAATCACGACGACAGAAGCATTCGTCCGACGGATCGATCCCAGTCCGGCCTGACCCTCATCGAGCTGATGGTGACGGTCGGCGTAATCGGGCTGGTGATGGTGATCCTGTCCGGGATCCTCACCTCGTCGAGCCACCTGCAGTCGAGAACCGCGCGAAGGGCCGCGGTCCAGGCCGACTCGCGGCAGACTCTCGATCTGATGGGCAACGAGCTGCGCCAGGCCGGCGCCGACCCGAGCATGCCGCCGGTCGGGATCACGGGCATCCAGAGCGCCGACAGCCTGTCGGTGCGCATCCAGGCCGACCTGAACGGCGACGGCGTGATTCAGACCGCCGAGCCGTCGGAAGACGTCACCTATGCCTACGACGCCGGGCAGAAGGCCATCACGCGAAATCCGGGGGCCGGCGCCGCGGTCGTGATGGACCACGTCACCGCCATGTCGTTCTCGTACTACGACAGCTCGAACAACCTGCTCGGGCCGTATCCACTGAGCGCGGCCAATTGCGCACTGGTCCATTCGATCGGCGTGACGATCACCTGTGAGGACAAGGATTCGCATCCGCTTACGCTCACCACTCGAATCGGTCTGAGGAACATGTAGGCCATGGCTCTCGACGACGGTCGCAGGAGGGGCGGTATGGATCGACATCACGAACATGAACGGGGATCCGTCATGGTCATGGCGCTCGGCGTTCTGGCGGTGCTCGCCGTGCTGGCCATGGTCGTGGTCGCCGTCGTCGTCTCCGAGAAGAAGACCGCGCTCTTCGATTATTCCGGCAGCCGTTCGTTCTATTCGGCCGACGCCGCGACCGAGGCCGGAGCCAATTGGATTCTCCAGCAGTCCGCCCCGCCACCCGTCGTCGACGCGAACAGCAATGTGTTCGTCGCGGCGGGCTACACGGCGCTCAGCAACGACCACAGCTACAAATACGATGTGCAATTCATTCGGAAACGGCCCCGCCCAGGATGGAGCATCGAGTACAAGGACTTCGAATACGCCGTCTCCGCGACGGGCGCCAGCGCGCAGGGGTCGCAATCGGCCATTCAGCTGGGCGCGACGCGCCTTTACCGGGAGGGATACTGAACATGCGGCGTTCCACTCTAGTGCTTTCCGTTGCCTTCGCGGCGGCCCTGGTCATGGGCTCCGCGAATCTGGCGGGCGCTGCGACCTGTCAGGTGCCGCTGGCGATCGGCACGGCCGGTTCCGACGCGAACGTGCTCATTCTGCAGGACAACTCCGGCAGCATGAACGAGGCGCTGCAGTCGAGCGCCTACAATCCGAACACTCACTACTCGGGCAACTTCTCGAACGGGACCGACTACAACATCTCGAGCTCCGGCACGTACTCGCCCAGGAGCTTCAATTCCCACTGGGCGACCACGCCTACGGCCTTCCTGGTCACCAGCGATCAGGGCGAGGCGGGCGTGTATCACGGCAATTACCTCAACTGGATCTTCTACAACGCCACCGCCGCCCAGCGATCGGCGATCCCGACCGTGACCCGCATCCAGTCCTCGAAGGCGACCGTCAACGCGGTGCTGTCGGCCGTCACCGGCTGCCGGTTCGGGCTCGAGATCTTCAACGGGGACAACGGCGGTACGATTCTTTGCCCGCTGGGCACCGCGGTCAGCACCATTCAGACTTCGGAGAGCGCCATCGACGCGAACGCCTGGACGCCGCTCGCCGAGGCTTCGGTCACCGCGCTCAACTACTACAAGACCGCGGGCGCGAATCCGACCATCCAGTCGGCCTGCCAGAAGAACTTCCTGATCATCGTGACGGACGGCCTGCCGACCCACGACACCAGCATGCCGCCCTACATCACCGACGCCAATCACAACGGCTACTACCTGGATGACGTGGCCAAGTATCTCTACCGGAACGACATGCGCGCCGATCTCGACGGCATCCAGAACGTCGCGGTGTTCACGGTCGGCTTCAACGTCGACGATGGCTCGCTGCTCCAGACCACGGCGGACCTGGGCGGTGGCGAGTACTACAGCGTGACCGACGGCGCGAGCCTGCAGTCCGCTCTGCTGCACGACTTCAGCGTGATCGCGGCGCGCGTCTCGGCTGGCGCGGCGGTGTCGGTGGTGGCCTCCGAGGACCGCACCAACAACCGCCTCTATCGCGCGCGTTACGAGTCCCAGACCTGGAAGGGTTATCTCGAGTCCTTCAACCTGCCCTACCACGCGGGCGACGCTTCGCTGTGGGATGCCGGCGCTCAGCTGGCGGCGCGCGATCCGAGCACCCGCACCCTTCTGACCTCGAGCACCGGCACCAACACCTACGCCTTCAGTACCGCCAACTCGGCGACGCTGAGGACGCTGATGGGCGCCCCGGATACCGCGACCTGCAACAAGATCATCCGCTACACGCAGGGCATGCAGTTCACCGGCACCCGCGATCGCTCCGGCTGGAAGCTGGGCGATATCGTGGACGCCGCGCCGGTATCGGTGGGACGACCCAACTCGTTCAACAGCTTCCTGAACTATCCGGCGTTCCGCGCCGCCAAGTTCAACCGGTCGGAAAAGGTGTACGTCGCCGCGAACGACGGCATGCTCCACTGCGTCGACGCCGCCACGGGCGCCGAATCGTGGGCCTACGTGCCCAAGAATCTGCTGCCCAAGCTGGCGGATCTCATGGATCCGTCCTACTGCCACGAGTACTTCCTCAACATGACGCCGGCCGTCTATGACATCTACGTCGGCGGCGCGTGGAAGACGATGCTGATCGGTGGCGAGGCGCAGGGCGGCAGCACGCTGTTCGCTCTCGATGTCACCAGCCCGGCTCCCGACACGGTCAGCGTCATGTGGGATATCAACATCGCGGCGCTCAAGGGTTCGTGGAACAGCCCATCGCTGGTGCGCGACAAGCATAGCGACTCCTACATGCTGTGCGTGGGCACCGGCTACGACACCACGACCGCTCAGACCAACCTGATCGTCCTCAACCCGGCCGACGGCTCGACCTTGAACACCATCGCGCTCGGCTCGCCGGTGGCCGGCAACAAGACCACCAAGGCGACCGTCATCGACAAGGACTTCGACGGCTACGACGACCTGATGTATCTGGGCGACCTCGCCGGCAACATCTGGCGCGTGGATCTGACCGCGAACCCGTGGACCGTGACGAAGCTCATCAACGTCGGACAGCCGATCCAGGCTCCCCCGATCCTGACGCTCGACAACATGAATCGGGTGATGGTGTTCTTCGGAACCGGCAAGTACCTCACGATGAGCGACCCGGCCAGCACCGCACAACAGTCGATCTACGGCGTCGTGGATGACGACTCGGGCAATACCGTCGCGCTGACGGACCTGGTGGACCAGAGCACGACGATCCACTCGTTCGCCAATACCACGCGCGGCTGGTTCCTCAACATGACCAACGACACGGGCGAACGCGTGACCCACACGGCGGCGCTGGTCGCCGGCACCCTGTACGTGCCCTCGTTCCGCCCGAACTCCACGGCCTGCACCGGTGGTGGACAGTCGTGGCTCTACAGCCTGGACTACAAGGACGGCTCGGCGCCGGATCACAACAACGGTACGGCCAACAACGTGACCACCGGCCGCTCTCAGTCGATGGGCGACGGCATCCTCGCCGACCCGTCGGTCGACTTGCTGAGCGAGCAGGTGATCCTGCAGTCGTCCAATGCCGTGTTGATGACCGAAGACATCAGCGCCGGAGTGAAGAAGCTGGTCGTGCACTCGTGGCGCCAGAGGTGGAATTGAAAGGAGTAGCCATGCGCACCCACACTCGCATCTCGCTGATCGCTGCACTGGTCCTGCTGCCGGTGGTGCTCCCCGGGGCAAGCCAGAGCGCCGACGCCCGCACGCATCGAGCGCGGGCGGAGGCGGCTCGCCAGACCCAGCCCTTCATGGTGTCGGGCACGTTCACCGGAGTGCTCGACCAGGAAATGACCATGGACGGAGAGACGTACTGGCTCGCTCCCGACGCGCAGTTCTACGAGATCGGCAAGGGCCAGGTGATGCAGGGCTCGGTGGTCAGCGATCGCCACGTGTTCCTGTCGGGAACGCGTCGCGGCGATTCGGTGACGATCAACATGGTCGTGCTGCGTCCTGAGAGCGAGGACAGCTCGAATCAGGGCGGCGATGGATCGCAGTTCGTCAGCATCGCGAGAGATGACCGGCCCCGCTGACGGCAGCTCGAACCACGGGGCGAAGGGTTCGCTTCCGATTCGGCCCCGGCCACGATGGCCGGGGCTGATCGGCGTGCTTCTTCTCGCCGGCTGCTCGAGCCAGCCGAAGAGCCACGTGGCGGCGCGCCACGATGCCGGCCTCAGCCTGGCGCCCGACCCGGCCACGACCGCGAACCGGATTGCGGTGGTGTTCGCGGATCGTCGCCTCGAGCCGGCGGGATGTCGATTCGAGTGGCGGCGCAACGGCAACCTGATCTACGACGCCTCGACCGACGGGCTCGACCCGACCTTCTTCTCCAAGAACGACGAGATCACGGTGACGGTGAGCGCCCCGGGGTCTGGAAACGCCCCGGCGCGGAACCTGTCGGCCAGCGTGACGGTGGTGAATACGCCGCCCAAGATCACCAGCGCGACGCTGGTCCCATCCACGGAGACCGGAGCGGCCGAGCTCAAGGTCAACGTCGAGAGCGTGGACCCCGATCGCGACTTGCTCACTTACACCTATCGGTGGTTCAAGAACAACGTGCCGATCGAGAGCGCGACCGGCTCGAGCCTGTCGCTGAGCCGCGTCTCGCGCGGCGATCAGGTTGCCGCCGAGGTGGTCGCACACGACGACGTGAGCGCCTCGGCCGCGGTGCGCACGCAGCCATTTTCGGTCAACAATCGGCCGCCGGTCTTCACCTCGCAGCCGATCGCGCCGACGCAACGCGACCTGGTGTTCCAATATCACGCGGTCGCCAACGATCCCGACGGAGATCCGCTCCGGTATGCGCTGGTAAGCGGGCCGACCGGCATGAACGTGGACCCGGACGGCACCACGACGTGGACGCTGCCGACGGGTGAGGATCGCCAGGGGGGCTTCCCGGTGAGCCTTAGCGCCACCGACTCGAAGGGCGGCGTCGCGACGCAGGACTTCACGATCCAGCTCACGCCGCTTCCCGCCAAGAAGTAGCCCGACTGCGGCTTCCGCCGCGTCAAACACTGCTTCGGACTACTAAACAAAGTTTCATCCGGCGCCCATTTTCTCTTCAATTTGAGCGGGCGCACGCAGTCATTCCTTTGAGCTCGCGCGGCTCGGTGCTAAGACTGCGACGAGGCCGGAAACGCGCCGCCTCACCACGGGGCGCCACCACATCCGGCCGGGCCGTTGCATTCGGGTTCCGACACCCCTTAAGGAGGCACCGCATGCATGCACCTCATCGCGCCCTGCTCACCGTCTCGATGTTGCTCGCGCTCTCGGCCCCGGCATTCGCGGCCGACACCAAGGCCATCGAGGCCACCGAGAAGTACTGGAACCCGCTTCGCTCCGGCGCGCACATACTGGCCGACGTGCCCGAGGCCGAGCCGAACAACAGCCTCGCCACGGCGCAGCTGCTCGACTGCGGCAATACCCTGCGCCCCGCGTCCATCGGAGCTCCCGCCGACACCGACTATGTCTACTTCACCGCCACCGCCGGCACCATCATCACGGTGGGCACCGACGCCGACGGCGCCACGGGTCAGGTCGGCGACACGCGCATCCGGCTGTTCGATGCCAGCGGCGCGGTGCTCGCGAGCGACGATGACTCGGGTCCCGGGCTGTACTCGCTGCTGACCTTCACCGCGACCTACACCGGCACCTACTACGTCGGCTTCGCCGCCTACAGCGCAACGGCGAGCGGCGGCTACCAGGGCTTCATCAACTGCGCGGCCCCGCAGCCTCCGCCGGCCAACGATCAGTGCGCCGGTGCGATCCTGCTCAATTGCGGCGACATCAACATCTCGGGAACCACCGATTACGCGACCAACGACTACACGCCGCTGGCGTCGGGCACCGGCGGTTGCACCGGGTACACGGCGCTCGGCAAGGACGTTGCCTACCTGCTGAACGTGGGGCCGGGTGACTCGCTGGCCGTGAGCTACACCTCGACCGCAGACGGGTCGATCTACATCATCACCGACTGCTCGTCACCGACCACTTCGTGTGTGGCCGGCAAGGACGCCTCGCTGACCGGCCAGGCCGAGACTTTGAACTACAAGTTCACTGCCGCCGGCCTGTACTACCTGATCCTCGACAACTACGGCACCAACGCCAGCGGACCATTCACCCTCACCGGGCAGTTGATCTGCGTGCCGCCGGTAGGGACCGTGCCCCGCTCATGGGGGCAGGTGAAGACTCTGTACCGCTGATCTCGGCGATCGGCTGCTCGTGGCGACCACTCCCGCCGGCGGGGGTGGTCGCCGTTTTTGAACCGGAGATTCAGCGCCCGGCGTTTCCCCGGTCGAGCGAGCGTTGTATGCTCCGGCCGTTCGCAGCGCGAGCTGACGCATCACCGCGGCCGGGGGCCGCGTTCCCGAACCAGGAGACCTTTCATGCCGCGCAAGCTCATTGGCGGATTGATCCAGTGCGCCAACCCCATCAATGACGAATCGCAGCCGGTCGCGAAGATCAAGCAGGCGATGTTCGACAAGCACGTGCCGTTCATCGAGGAGGCCGGCAAGAAAGGGGTGCAGATTCTCTGCCTGCAGGAGATCTTCAACGGGCCCTACTTCTGCCCCGGGCAGGACAAGCGCTGGTACGACGCCGCCGAACCGGTGCCCGGCCCCACCACCGAAGCGGTGGCGAAGTTGGCCGCCAAGTACAAGATGGCGGTGGTGGTGCCGGTGTACGAGAAGGACATGCCCGGGGTTCTCTACAACACGGCAGCCGTTTATGACGCCGACGGCTCGTTTCTCGGCAAGTATCGCAAGAACCACATCCCGCACACCTCGGGCTTTTGGGAGAAGTACTTCTTCAAGCCCGGCAACCTCGGCTATCCCGTGTTCGAGACGCGCTACGCCAAGGTGGGCGTCTACATCTGCTACGACCGGCACTTCCCCGAAGGCGCTCGGGCCCTGGGCCTGAACGGCGCCGAGATCGTCTTCAATCCGAGCGCCACCGTGGCCGGGCTCTCGCAGTACCTGTGGAAGCTCGAGCAGCCGGCACACGCGGTGGCCAACGGCTACTTCATGGGCTGCATCAATCGCGTCGGCACCGAGGCGCCCTGGAACGTCGGCAAGTTCTATGGATCGTCGTATTTCGTGGATCCGCGCGGCAACTTCCTCGCGCAGGCCAACGAGGACGACGACGCTCTGGTGGTGGCGGAGATGGACCTCGACATGATCGACGAGGTGCGCGGAATCTGGCAGTTCTTCCGCGATCGGCGTCCCGAGACCTACGAGGATCTGGTCGAGCTCTAGCAGCGGGCGAATTGCACGATGTGGCGAAGGGCTCTCGCGCTCGCGAGGGCCCTTCGAGCTTCTGGCGCCCTTCCCGGAGGCGCACCCTCAAGTTTTTCCTCCCTCCGACGAAACTGGGCTCGACGCAGTTCGTTTCGGTTCGAGCCAGGGAGGGTGGCGACCATGCTGAACCCGATTTCGATCGGCCCGCTCCAGAACCCGTTCGAGGGTGGGTGGGCGAAGAGAACTCCGCCCGGCGATCCGAGCGCGCACGGGACGCGCACGTCCCAGTCGCTGCGCGCCATCGAGCGCACCACCGAGCAGGACTTGAACCTTCAGATTCAGACCCAGGAGGGCGACACGGTCAGCATCTCGCTCCAGAACGAGGTGGATCTGACCGCCATCAGCTACCGCTATCGCTCGAACGGTAGCGACGGCAACAACGCGCTCAAGCTGAACGGGCTTTCGATCTCCAGCTCGCAGAGCCTCGAGGTGCAGGTCCAGGGCTCGCTCAGCGATCAGGAGCTGGCCGACATCAACACGCTGCTCGACCAGATCAAGGCCGAGCTGCCTCAGCTCGCCTCGGGCACCACCGCTGGCGCTTCCGGCCCCGGCGCCGATCTCTCGAATCCAGGCGACGGCTCGCTCTCGACGCTCTCCGGCTACACGCTCGACGTTCAGCGCTCGGTGAGTGTCAACCTGATCGCGATCAAGCTGCGCACCTGGCAGCCTTCGCCTGCGGTGCTGCCCGCGCCGGCCGAGCCGGACTCGGGCTCCGGAGTGGTTTCCGCAGCGCCGGCGGTTGCAATGTCGAGCGATCCGAGCGCGCCGGCTGCCGACGGCTCCACCAGCCTGCTCACCGACAAGCAGGCCTCTCCGGCACCCGTCTCCCCGGCCACGGGCGGCGACGTCATGCAGCGGCTCCTCGACGCGTTCAAGACCATTCTCGATTCATGGCAGAGCGACAGGGCATCGGCGAGCGCCGGCGGTTCGCGGTTGGATCCGCTCGCCTGGCTCAGCCAGGCGCTCGATCAGCTGAGCGTGGCGCTGAACGGCAGCCC
>DATKAB010000018.1 GCA_035498555.1 Candidatus Sulfotelmatobacter sp. | reverse complement strand
GCCTGCTCGATCTGCTGATCGCCGGCATGATCGGCGCGCCGGTGCTGGCCAGCTTGCTCGGCGTCTGGCAGAGCTACCTGGCCACGCTGATGGGCCAGGACGTCATGCACGAGATCCGCGTCGACATGTTCGATCGGCTGCTGCGCCAGTCGCTGCGCTTCTTCACCAACACCAAGTCGGGCGAGATCGTCTCGCGGCTGCAGAACGACGTGGGCAGCGTTCAGGGCGTGGTGACCGGCACCATGGTCAACCTGGTCTCCAACGTTCTGGTGGTGGCGAGCACGCTGTTCGTGATCTTCCGGATCGACTGGCGACTGTCGCTGGTCGCGGTGGCGGTCCTGCCGTTCTTCATCCTGCCCACCCGTCGCGTCGGTCAGTTGCGCGGCAAGATCGCCTCCGCCACCCAGGAGAAGATGTCGGAGATCGCGAACGTGATCCAGGAGGCGCTGTCGGTGAGCGGCTTCCTGCTGGTACGGCTGTTCGGAGCGCAAGACTACGAGCGCCGGCGCTTCAGCGAGAAATCGCAAGCGGTGCGCGACCTGCAGGTGCGGCAGGGCACGGTCGGGCGCTGGTTCCTCGCCTTCATCATGCTGTTCGCCTCGGTCGGGCCGGCGCTCATTTACTGGATCGGCGGCCACGAGGCGATTGGCGGAGCGATCTCGATCGGTACGATCGTCGCGTTCGTGAGCTACCTCGGCCGGCTCTACATGCCGTGCACCGCACTGGTCAATGCCCAGGTCGACGTGCTGAGCGCCGGTGCCGTGTTCCGCCGCATCTTCGACTACCTCGATCTGCCGATCGAGATCACCGATCCCGAGCAGCCGAAGCGCATCGCCGCGCCTCGCGGTGCGCTCGCGTTCGAGCACGTGAGCATGAGCTATTCGGGCCAGGGTCCGCCCTGGACGGTCGAGGATCTATCGTTCGAGATCGCGCCCGGGCAGATGGTGGCGCTGGTGGGACCGAGCGGCTCGGGCAAGACCACCGTCACCTATCTGGCGACGCGTCTCTACGATCCGACGCAGGGCATGGTGCGCTTCGATGGCGTCGATCTGCGCGACCTGGCGCTCGCCGATCTCTCGCGCTGGACCGCCAAGGTCACTCAGGAGACCACGCTGTTCCACGCCACGATCGCCGAGAACCTGCGCTACGCCAAGGCCGACGCGAAGCGTGAAGAGCTCGAGCGCGCCTGCCGGATCGCGCAGGTGCTCGACGTGGTCACCGCGCTTCCCCAGGGTTTCGACACGCTGGTCGGCGAGCGCGGCTACAAACTCTCCGGCGGCGAACGCCAGCGACTGGCGCTCGCGCGCGTGGTGCTGCGCGATCCCCGGCTGCTGATCCTCGACGAAGCCACCTCGGCGCTCGACTCCCGTTCCGAGGCCCTGATTCGCGACGCGCTCGAGGCAGTGCTGGCCGGCCGCAGCAGCCTGGTGATCGCGCATCGGCTGAGCACCGTGCTGCGTGCCGGACTGATCCTGGTGATGGACAAGGGGCGCATCATCGAGCGCGGAACTCACGCGCAGCTCCTGGAGCGCGGCGGGCTCTATACCCGGCTCTACGAGGAGCAGTTCCTCGCCGGGGAATCGGCGCCCGAGGCCACCGTGAGCTGACGATGGCGGGGCCGCGGAAGTCGATTCGCTCACGGCCATGGTGTGCCGTGGCGTCCGTCACGGGAGCGCTCGCGAGCTTCGTGCTCGCGTCACCCGTGCGCGCGGCGAACATCTTCGGGAACGCGGGCCTCACGGTCGTCGGGTTTGCGGTCGACCCCTCGGTGCGCTCGCAGGCAATGGGCGGCGCGTCAGGCGCCGTCTTTTGGGGACAGAACCCGAACTACTGGGCGAATCCGGCGCTACTGGGATTCGTCGAGGGCATCGCGTACGAGGACGCGGCTCGCGGGACCTTCGCCTCGGACAGCAAAGCGCGCCGCTTGACCCTTGGGTACGGCGGCGTCGGACTCGCCACCGCCGGACCGCCGTTCTCGGGGCTGGCCCAGTTCGAGTCTTCGCTCTTTCTTTCGGTGTCCGGTCTGGGCGATTTCGACGTCTCGGAAGAGACCCAGTCGTGGGGCATGGGCTTGAGCGTTTCACGTATCCTGAGCACTGTCGCGGGGCTCCGAGGGCAAGAGCCGCCCGCGATCTCCCGGTACGCGGACGTCGTCGTCGGGTACAACCACAAGACCGACAAGTTCAGTACCGACCCGTCCCTTGTCGTTCACACGACGGGCGAGGACTGGGGCGTGCTCGCGCGCGGCACGCTACCGATGCAGCTGGGCTCGGGCGGCATTCCGGCGCGAATCGAGGCCGCCTACGCCTACTCGGTCCAGAACGCGAATGATGCAAGCTTCAACCAGTCCTCACCGGTCAATCGCCCCCACCGCCACAGCCTCGCGGCGCGCTTCGCGCTCGATCACCCCGCGTCGTGGCGCAAGCGAATGCCGGTCTGGGTCGCTCCGGGGCTCGATCCTCTGGTGTCCATCGGCGGCGCGTGGGATCGGGAGTTCATCACGGCGGGCGACGGCCCCACGTTCGATGACGCGAGCCACCTCGGCGGCGAGCTGGGTTTCGCCAACGTCGCCTTCCTGCGACTCGGCCAGGACGACAACGGCCACGACTGGGGCTATGCCCTTGCGCTGCCACTCGGCGCAATGGGCGGCTTCCAGTACAGCGAATCGCAGCGAAGATTCGAGGATGACAGCGTGCAGAAGAGCCACGCCTGGCTGTTCTGGGTGAGTCCGGTGGAGATCGCTCGAACCCTGCGCGGCGCCCGCGACCACTGAGCACTGTTGCACGCACCGAATCCACGGCGCAGGATCGGCGGATGCTGGCTTGCACCCGCATCGTCCGGGTTCCAATGCTCATCGCCGCGGCGATGGCGCTGTCGGCATCGGCCGCATGGGCGCAGGCTTCGCGGCCCGACTCCAGCTCGTCAGCGAAACTCGCGCTCCCGCCGACTCAGCCGCCGCATCCGCAATGGGCGCTGGTGCTGTCGGGCGGCGCGGCGCGCGGCCTCGCCCACATCGGCGTGCTGCGGGCGCTCGAGGAAGAGGGCATCCGGCCCGGCCTGGTCTGCGGCACCAGCATGGGCGCCTTGATCGGCGCGCTCTACGCCACCGGCTACTCCAGCAGCCAGATCGGCGAAATGGTGCGGCACACCGACTGGGACGCAGTGTTCGGAAACCAGCGCGAGCGCTTCGAGTGGCGCGACACGATCGTGCCGCAGCCGTGGCTGGCCCTGATCGGCGAGGGGCTGCAGCTCCATCTGCCCTCGGGCGTGGTCGACGACACCTATCTCAATTTCATGCTGGCTGAATATTTCCTGCGCGCCGAAGGAATCGCGCGGGGTGACTTCGATCGGTTGCCGATTCCGTTCCGGTGTGTGGGCACCGACGCCGAGACCACCAATCCGATCGTGTTTGGCGCCGGCAGCGTCGCCCGGGCGGTGCGCGCCTCGATCAGCATCCCGCCGCTGTTCCCGGCGGTGCCCGACAGCAACACCCTGCTGGTGGACGGCGGGCTCGCCAGCAATCTGCCGGTCAGCACCGCGCGAACGCTTTCGCCCGACCACATTCTCGCGGTGGATGTGTCGTTGCCGCCGGTCAATCTCAGCGATCGCAGCTCGCTGGTCGAGGTGTCGTTCTCGATCTTCGACCGACTCAACAAGCGCAGCCAGCAGGACACGCTGTCGAAGCAGGATCGCCTGGTGTGGCTCAGGCTGCCCGGCTACGGGCCGATGGACTTCACCGCCTGCGACAGCCTGATCGAGCGCGGCTACCGCGAGGCCCGCGAGGAGATCCGCGAGTTCGCGAAGCTGGTCCGAAGCGCACCCGACGCAACGCCGGGTGACAGCGTCGCGGTGATCCTGCCACCGGCGAGGCCCGGCGTGCGGTGGCTGGACCGCCACGGAAACGAGTCCCCGCGCGCCGACGTGGCGGCGCGTCTGTTCGGGGAGGCACCCCGGGCTCCGTTCGAGCCCGGGGCGCTGCGGTCCGCCGTCGAGGACGTTTACCGCGGCGACATGTTCGTGAGCGCCTGGCCATCGTTTTCGGTCGTCAACGACTCCACTACGATCTCCATGCACGTCGAATCGCGGCCGGCCAGCGAGCTGACCCTCGCCTTCGGCTACGACAACGACGTCCGCGGCCGCATGAATGGCACGCTGGTGCTGCGGCCGTTGAATCGCCGACTGCCGGACAAAATCCTGCTCGGCGCCACTCTCGATCCGCTGCGGAAGAACGCGTTCTTCGCCTTCGAGCCCCATTCGCTCGCGCGCGCCAGCGATGGCTGGTTCCTGCGCGGCGGCTGGCGAGAGACCGATGTCCGCCTGTTCGACGAGGAACGGAGCATTCACGAATCGCGCGTGCAGCGCTTCGAAGGGATGGCCGGCGGGCAGAAGGAGCTCCCGCACGGCTACCTGCTGCTGGCCGGGGCCGGGTACGGCTTCGCCGGAACCGACGCGCGTGACCTCTCCGGCCTGCTCACCTCGGTGAGCATTCAGTCGGGCAGCGCGTTCAACGAGGGCGTGCAGGCGGTGTTCCTCGCGGGTAACGAGTCCTACGCTTCGATCCTGGCGCGCGCGAGCGCCCAGGTCCGCGCCGGCCCGATCACGGTGCGCGCGTCGGCCCGAGCCGGCAGCTCCTCGAAATTCACCCCGCCCGACGAGCTGCAGGCGCTGGGCGGGCCGGATTCATTCGCCGGACTCCGCCGCGACGAGTGGCTCGGGCACGATCGCGTCGCCGGGGAGCTGCGGCTGCTCCACGGTTTCACTTCCATCGGACGGGTGTTCGCGTACGGACAGACCGGACTGATCACACAATCGGTCTCGCGCCCCGATCTCGACGGCCAGCTTCACTTCGCCGGAGGCGCGGGGCTCGAGCTCGCCGTGCCGTTCGGCCCGCTCGATCTCGACTGGGGCATCGACGACCGAAGCGAGTTCCGGCTCGATTTCAATCTGGGCGAGCGGTTCTAGGAGTCCGGGCACCGCGCCGCACCCGACTCCTCGCGGCGCTCCCGGACTTCAGGCCGAGCCGAGCACCTGGTCGTAGATCGCGGCGTACTCGCGGGCCGCCGCGACATGCGAGCGACGATCGCGGATCGCCGCGGCGCCGGAGCGCGACAGCCGCTCGGCGAGGTCGGCGTCTCTCAGCACGCGCTCGATCGCGTCGGCGAGCGGCGCCGGCTCCCCGGGCGGCACCAGCAGGCCGGTCTCGCCATCCTCGATGATCTCGCGCAATCCGCCCAGCGCCGAGGCCACCACCGGACGACCGCACGCCTGGCCCTCGAGCGCCGCGATCGAGGTGGCTTCCTCGACGCCCACGATCGACACCGACGGCACCACCGACAGAGCGGCGCGCCGGAACCAGGCCGGCATCTGCCCCGGCGCCACCGCACCCAGCAGCCAGACGCAATCGGCGACCCCCAGCTCGCGAATCAGCCGCTCGATCTCGTCGCGCTGCGGCCCGTAGCCGGCCACCACCAGCGCACAACGTGTCCCCCGTTCCTTGAGCAGCGTCATCGCCCGGACCGCGGTGGGCACACCGTTCTTCGGCGTCAAGCGGCGCGGGCAGAACACCACCGGACGACCCGCGATCCAGCGCTCGACCGGATCGGGAAACGGCGCCGCGGGGATTCGATCGTTGAACACCTGGGTGTCGACGAAGTTGGTGATGACCCACATCCGGTCCGAGCGGCCGAACGAGCGCACGTACTCGGCGTGCGCGCGGTCCACCGCAATCACCGCATCCGCCTCGCGAAACGCGACCCCCTCGAGGTCGCGCAGGTAGCGGATGGTGGGGTGCTCGAGAGCGAGCCCGGTGACCATGGCGATCTCGCGATGCCAGGGGCCGTGAACGGTCAGCACCACCGGCCAGCCGCCGGCGCCGCCCCGAGCGGCCGCGTAGCTCCCGGCCTCCTGAACGTGGATCACGCCGGGCCCGGCGCCGCGGTTGCGCTCGCGCCGCACGCGTATCGCGACTCGCCGGTTGAAGGCCGGAATCATCCAACGATGCCCCAGCGCGGGCTCGAAGCGATCGAGTACGCGCAGCGGGCCCGCGACCCACGCGCGTTCGAGCCATGAGAGCCGGGCCCAGTCGACGATCGTGGCGTCCCAGCCGATCTCGCGCAGCCCGTCTCGCAGGGTTTCGACATGCGAGCGCTTGCCGCCCGGGCGCACCTGCTCGGTGACGAGGATGACGCGGCGCGCCACGGTCGTCGGGGAGGACGTGGCGACGCGCTCAGTCACCGGCGCCTCGAGCGGCGGACGAAATCGCGGGCAGACCCCAGCGGACCGCAACCGCGCCGGCGAGCGCCACGCACACCAGGGCCGTCACCAGCGGCGGAACTCCGGGGGTCAGCGCCAGCGAGCAGCCGAGCGCAAGGCTGCCGACCGTCGCCAGGATCGCGGGGGCCAGGCTCTTCAGCGGAACCGACCAGCGCGGGGCCAGCGCCAGAGCACACACCACCAGCAGCACGAAATAGCCGGACAGCATCGCGATCGCCGCGCCCACCGCACCGAGCGGCGCCCCGGCGAGCGTGAACGCCCCGAGCACCACGCCGGCCCACATCAGATTGAGGAACGCCCCGGTCCACACCTCGCCGCGTCCGAGGATGGCGGCGCCAAACAAAGCCGACGGACCCTGCAATCCGTAGGACGCGGAAAGCAGCACCAGCACCGGACGCGAGCGGGTGAACTCGTGACCGAACAGCGCGACGGTGGCCCACGGCAACACGCCCATGAGCAGCAGACACAGCGGCAGATTGGAGCCCGCCAGCCGCTCGAGCCCGCGCCGCAACGACACCGCGAGTCCGGGGTAGCCGGCCTCCGCGCCCATCGCCACCGATCGCATGAACGCGATCGAAGCGGCGGTCGGAATGAGACTCAGTCCCTGGGCGATGCTGTCGGCGGCCTGATATTGCCCCGCGGCCACCAGCGCCGAGCTCCGCACCAGCAGCAGGCGCAGCACGGTCTGCGTGGCGAGCACGGTCGCGGTCGCGAGCAGGGTGGGACCCGCGAAGCCGAGCAGCGGCGCTGCGGTCGAGGCGAAGGTGCCGGGGCTCGTGCCGGCGGGCGCGCCACGGAACCAGCGCGCCACCGCGCCCGCCGCCGCCAGCGCGCGGATCATCGAACGACTGACCAGCACCCACACCACGCCGAACGCCGCGGCCAGCGATCCCAGCGTGAGGTCGAGCACCGAGACCAGCACGCCCCAGAGCGTGAGCGACGAAAATCGGCGCAGCCCCTGAAGCGCTCCCTCGACCCACGAAGTGGCCGAGGTCGCGATCACCAGCGGCCCGCACCAGAACAGCACCGGCGCCAGCTCGGGAACGTGGTAGACGCTTCGCGCGAGCCAGCTCGAGAGCGCCATCAGCGCGGTTCCGGTGAGGGTCGAGAGTCCGAGCAGCAGCCAGCCCGAGGTGCGCAGCAGGCGATGGCGGCGCGCCGGATCTTCTGTCGACGCCAGATGGCGTGACAGGCTCTGCGGGAGATTGAACGTCGCCAGCATGCTGCCCAGTGCCGTCACCTGGAGCGCCACTCCGAACGCCCCGGTGCCGGACGGGCCGATCATTCGCGCCAACACGACCGAGGCGGCCAACGTGGCGAGCCGCACGACGGCGCTGTACGCCAGCGACCAGGCGGCGTCGCGGCTGACCGTCCCGCGAGCGAAGCTGCGGACGGGGGGAGCGGCCAGGTTCATTCAGCGAGCAAGATGTCGGAGAGGGGTTCCAGCGGGGACACGCGATGCATTGCGCCGCAATATAGCATCCGACGATTCAGCCCACCGCGAGGCGCGGGCGGTCCCGGCTGGCAACCACGTCGAACACCGACTCCGGCTGCTGCTCGAGATCGCGCGCCATCAGCATCGAGACGCGCGGGAGTCCGAGCCGGCGTCCGCGATGTGGAACGAAGAGCGCGAATCCGAGACCGTGCAGCAGATCGGCGATCGCCGCGGGACGCGCGCCGGCCGCCGCCAGCGAGCCCCGATTGACTTCGAGCCAGATTGTCGGGCGGCTCGCCGCCAGCAGATCGCGCATCCCCTCGAGCACCTGCAACTCGGCGCCCTCGGTGTCGATCTTGACGAAGCTGAGCCGCGCCGGATCGATCGCGAGCGTGCCGTCGGCGCGAAGGCCGTCCACGCTGCGCACCGGCACCGTGATCCGCCCGGTGACCGCCGGGCGCGCCATCTCGTTGGGGAAGAAACTCGACCAGCCGAGCTGCGACGACAGCGACAGCTCCAGATTCCCCGCCTCTCGTCCGAGCGCGTACGGGTAGCACGTGACCTGACCGAGGCGATTGCGACGGACGTGGGCTTCGAGATGTTCACGCGCGCGCGGGTCCGGCTCGAAAGCGAAGACGCGGCCCGCCGGGCCCACCCGCTTCGCCATTCGTAGCGTGACGTAGCCCTTGTGCGCGCCGAGATCGAGCGCGTGATCGCCCTCACCCACGACGTCGCGCATCACCTGCAGCAGCCAGGGATCGTAGGTGCCGAGGTAGAACGCCTGATCCATCACGTCGGCGGGGTCGATCTCCATTTCGAGACCCTCACCGACCCGCCGCCACGCCGGCTCATTGCCCAGCCGCGCAAGGCGCGCCCGGCGCCACGCGTGGACCGCCCGACGTGCGAGGGGATAGATCAACGAGTCGATTCCTCAGCGCCAGAGCATGCGTCCGGCGAAATCCGCCGCCAGCGTGAGTCCGCAGACCCACAGCGCGGCGCGGGCCGAGAAGGGCACCGGGGCTTCGGGCGGGGGCTGAGTGGTGCGCACGCCGCAGGCGGCCACCGTATGCCGTACGACGGTCGCGAACGCGGCGAGCCACGCGAGACCGAGCGCGATCACCAGCCACAGCGGCGAAGACCGCACCACGTCGCGCGCCACCATGAACCACACCAGCGAGCCCGGCGTGCCGGGTGCACCGGCCAGCGAGAGCTGCGCGTAGAGTCCGGCCGCGGCGCTCCACGGATGCCGGCGAAACAGCACGGCCGCCGTCTGCGCCTCGGGCGTGGCGGCCGGAGTGAAGCGCGAGAGGATGCCGGCGCCGGTCAGCGCGAGAGCGAGATGGGCCGCCCATGCCGCGATCGCGTCGGGCTGGGACGCGAGCGCCGAATCCGACAGGCGCTGGCCCGCCGACAGCGCCGCGAGCAGCAGGGCCCCGTTCAGTCCGGCGAGGGCGCCCACTCGCCGCTCGGGCTCGCGCTGCACCAGCAGCGTGGCGGCCCCGGCCACGAACCCGATCGAGGCGACGGATTCCAGCACGTGCGCGCTTTGCTCGGCGGCGGCCGGACACGCGTGTACGCCCTCGAGCCGCCACGAGAGCCAGCCCGCGCCCGCCACCTGCAGCGCGACCACCGCCAGCGGCGCCAGCGCCGGGAACGCGCCCTGCAGCACGTCGGAGGGCCAGAAGTGGAAGGGCGCCGCGCCGAGCAGCACCAGGCCGACGATCAACGTGAGCGGCAGCGCCGTCCGCCACAGAGTGCTGGGTTCCAGCTCGAGTCCGAGCACGGCCCATTGCTCGCGCGGGGCGGTGGTGCTGGTGAGCGCCGACATCAGTGCGCAGCCCGCGGCCGAGAGCGCCAGGGCCGCGCCCGCGACCCACAGCACCTTGAGCGCGCATTCGGTGTGAAACGCGTCGTGCGCGCGGCGTGCGAGCAGCGCGATCGCCAGCGCCACCGTGAGCGCGGCCAGCGCCGGCGACGCGAACACGCTCGAGAACGTCAGCACCAGCGGCGCCAGCATGAAGGCTCTCCCGGCGATCGAGTAACCGCCGCCGTGGCGCGGCTCGAGCGGCAGGATGAGCGCGCCCGAAAGCCCGGCGAGCGCGGCGGCCAATGCCAGCGGGATCATTGCAGGATGGGCACCAGCAGCATGAGCACGCTGAGCCCGACCAGGAACAACAGGTATTCCTGCGCGTCTCCGGTGTGAAGATCGCGCAGCGGGCCGGCGAGCAGGCGCCCGATTCCCGTGCCCCGCACCACCAGCTGGTGCTCGCCCCGGGCCACGGTGTGAAAGAGTCCGTGGGCCACCGCGCGCGCTGCGGTGCGCGGCGCCGGCACGCGATGGACCAGCGCGAGCAGCCCGCCGAGCACGGCGGGCGCGAGCGCCGTCGCGGCCGCGAGCAGCGTGGTGCGGTATCCGAGTCGCCAGGCGAAGGCCAGCGTCGCCGGACCGATCGCGAGCGTGAGCAGCGCGGCGAGGAACGTGTACGGAGCACGCGTCGCGAGCCGCGGCATCGAGCGCCGCTCGGGCGCCATTTGCGGGCGCCTCACCATCAGCCAGGCGACGAAGCCCGCCACCAGCGACACGCCGGCCGCCATCACCGGCTGCCGCGAAACGCCGTGCACGTACGCGACCAGGAGCGGCCAGACCAGGGCGGTGGTGCTGACCCAGCCGGCCAGCCGCCACAGGTGGATCTGACGCGGATCGCGTCGCAGCGCGGCGCCGCGGTGCTCCGCCACCAGCCACACCGCGAGGCCCCCGCCCGCCCCGAGCCACAGGGCGAGCACGAGATTCGGATGCAGGGTGCCGACCGCGGCCAGCTCGGCGGCCAGCGCGCATTCGGCCACCACCAGCCAGCGCAGGCAGCGCCGCCACGAGCTGCGTCCGAAGGCGCGCAGCACCGCGATCAGGGCGGCGACGAGCAGCACGGCCTGCGCCCAGTCCACGCCGGTGCTGAGCAGCGGTCGCGGCTGCGACTGGCGCAGGAAGATCAACGCGCCGGCCGCCGGGAGCAACGCCGGCATGCGGAAGGCACCGCCGGCGAGCGGTCCGCTGCGATCCGAAAAGGTGCGTGCGCCGGGCAGCGCGCCGAGCAGGTCGAGCCCGGCCCAGAACACGGCGACCTGCGCGGTACCTCGCACCAGCGCCAGCGCCCAGGATTCGGGCGCGATGCCATCGCGAAGCACCGCGCGCTCGATCGCGCGGGCCGCCACCGCGAGCCACAGCGCCGTGGCCGGGCGCCGCAGCCATTCCCAGCGCCGCATCTGACGATCCGGATCGGCCGACGCGCGCGCCGCGAGCCAGAACGCCGCCCACAGGCACTCCAGACCGAGCGCGCCGGCCAGCAGATTGCGCACCACCAGCAGCGCGAAGCCGAGCCCGCACAGCACGCCCGCGAGGGTCGGAAGCGTGGGTCGGAGCGGCAGTCGAAACATGTCAGTCGTGAAGATCGTGCGCGTCACTCAGCCACGCGCTGCCCACCCAGCGCGCTCGAGCGAGACCCAGCCGGAGCACCAGCGCGAGGGTGACGAAGGTCGCGAGCAGCGCGACCCCCGAGGGCGGCGCCAGCGCCGGCGGCAGCGTGGCGCGCACCGCGCCCTCGAGCACCTGGAGCCCGAAGCCCACGAAGCCCCAGCCGAGCGCCGAGCGCAGCACGTGGCGGCGCACCATCAGATGGATGAGCCCGAGCGTGAGGTAGAGGACGCCGATGGTGGCGGTGCGCGTCAACCCGCTCGAGAGATCCTGCCGCGCGATCGCCAGCGTGAGCAGCGCGCAGAACGGAATCCCGAGCATCAGCCCGATCACCGAGGACTCGAATCCACCGGCCCCTTCAACCGGACGGCGCATGCCCGAGCCCGATCCGCGCACCAGCACCAGACCAACGCCCGCCCACAGCAATCCCCAGCCGAGGTTGGTGGCCCAGCCTTCGCCGGCGGCGTCGCTCACCGGCACCGCGATCGCGAGCGCGAACGCCACGGCGATCGCGGCGCGCCGGCCGGGAAGCAGGATGGCGGCGACCATCAGCGCGGCGGGCGCGATCAGTCGGAGCTGATCGAGGAGCGAGAGCGAGCTCCACGCGTCGAGGAAGTGCATCGAGGACCTCCCGGTCGGTGGAACTCTTGGGGCGTCTTTGCGAGCGTCCGCCGGCTGGCGAGCGCGCCGGCTCAGCTCGAGCTGGGAATGAATGCCGCCTCGGCATTCTGGACGGCAGCGAGGAAGTCCTCGGGACTCCGGGCCTCGCGCAGGCTCCTGCGCACCGATTCTTCCTTGAGGAGTCGCGAGATGTTGGCCAGCACCTTCACGTGCAACGTGGCCGCGTGCTCGGGAGAGACGAACAGAACGAACAGGGTGGCCGGCTGCCCATCCTCGGCGTCGAAATCGAGGCCTTCGGGCGACACCGCACAGGCGGCCATCATGTGATCGGCGCTGCGCGCCTTCCCGTGCGGAATGGCCACGCCGTAGCCGATGCCGGTGGTCATCATCTCCTCGCGGCGAAGGACCCGATCGAGGATTTCGCCATGACTGTCACAGCCGTGCGCGTTCTCCAGCAGGGCCACCAGCTCCGCGATCGCCTCGCGCTTGTTCCGAGCCTGCAAACGCAGGCGAATGGCGCGCGTATTGAGGAGTTCGGAGAGCTTCATCGGGTGGTCTTCCAGAGTTCTGGCGGTGCGGGACCCAAAGAACCTGGAACGTAAAGACCGACCGCAGTCCGGTCAAGCGACGGCGGAGCGGGCGCGTCGAGTGCCAGCGGCGGCTTCTCGGGTTCTCACGCCGGCCTATTTCCGCAGGCCAATGGTGATTTCCCGGCCGGCTCGCCGGATTCCCGTGCTAAACTGTCTTTGTCCGAACCAGGGTATCGACCCTGCATCGTGCACTCAGCTCCCCCGACCCGAGGTCCCCGGACATGGGAAATCCCCCGACGCTGGGAGGCACGGAAGCCTCGTGAACCAGCAGACAATCGATTTTCGGCAGCTGCTCGAGCGGCTGCTCCCCCTCGACGAGCTGCCGCCCGCCGAGCGACGGTCGGTGCAGTCGGCCCTGCTGTCGGGCGTGGGTCAGCAGATCGAACAGGCGGCGCTTCTCGCCCTGCGGCGCCTGGAAGAGTCCGGCGCGCTGGTGCGCGTTCCGGCGAGTCCCAACGGTCTGGGCCCGGTGCTCCGCTACGAGGCGCGCGATTCGCTGCGCGTCTTCACCATCCATGTGGCGGCTCCCGAGGAGCAGGATGGGATCCGGCGGATCCCCCGCCTGAGTCTTCCCTCCCGCGCACCGGCCGGCATCGAACAGGTCCGGCGCCTGCTGAGACTCGACGACCCCGCGCTCCATCACGATCCGCGCTCGGTCGCCGTGCGTGATCTGCTGCGCGAACACCTCGAGCAGACCGGGCGCGAACTGCTGGGAGCGGCGCGGGTGCGATTCGTGCCCCGACCGGGCGGCGAGGCGTCGCTCGCGCCGACGCCGTTCGACGCGGAGGTCGCCGCGCTCGCGCTGAGCGAACCGCACGTACTGATTCACGCCCCCGACCTGTCGCGTTCGTCCCGCCTCGCGGCCAGCGGGGAGCGGAACGGCGTCGGCTCATTCGTGGCGCTCGCGGTGACCGTGGGTCCGGGCCCGCCGGCCGGCCACCTCGAGGTCACCACTCGCGCCCCGCTGGCCTTCGACGAGGGAGCGCTGGCGCTGGTGGTCCTGCTCGCCGATTCGTTCGGGGCGGCGCTCGAGCGCGCCACGCGGCTCGAGCAGCTGGTGTTCGTGGATCCCCTGACCGGGGTCTACAACCGGCCCTATTTCGACCTTCAGCTCCAGAACGAGATGGCGCGCGCGCAGCGCGAGAACGCCTCTCTCGCCCTGTGCCTCGTGGACATCGACGATTTCAAGCTGTTCAACACGCGATTCGGCTACGAGGCCGGCAATCAGGTGCTGATCACGGTGGCCCAGTCGCTGCGCAGCGGCGTCCGCCCGTTCGACACGGTCTCGCGCTGGGGCGGCGAGGAATTCGCGCTGCTCCTCACCTCGCCGGTGTCGGCTCACGACGCCGGGGCGGTGTCCGAGCGACTCCGTGCGCTGGTCGAGCGGCAGCAGGTCGCGGTCGAGGCGCTCGATCGCGCCCACCACGAGCTGGGCGTCACCGTCAGCATCGGGGTCGCGCTGTTCCCCGAACATGGCGCGACTCCGCAGGAGCTGTGGCGCGCCGCGAACCAGGCACTGCTCGAAGCCAAGCGCCCGCCCAAGAATCGCGTGGTGTTCTTCGAGCCCGGGAACGGTGGTCCGCGCCGCGGCGGGGCGGGAAAGCCGGTGCGCTCCTAGCGTCGGGGCCGCTCAGGCCCCATGGAGAGCGGGCGGAGCGGAGGGCGTGGCCACCAGCAACTGACGCCTCGCCACCCGCTCGCCGAGCTGCCAGCCGGTCTGCAGCGGCGCGAGCAGATTCCAGTAGAGCAGGTCGGGCAGCACGCTCAACCCGAACCAGTACAACTCGTGGCGCACCACCTTGAGTCCGTGACTCGCCATGATGCCGCGCAGCTCCTCGGGCGGGAACGGTCGTTCCACTGCATAGGCGTGGCGCTCCCCGTCGGGCGCGACGTATTCCTGGTGGACGTCGGTGCGCAGGTGTCCGAGCCGCTTGAGGTGGGCCGAGTTCGCCCCATTGATGTCGCCGACCACCAGCACCCCGCCCGGCCGCAGGTGGCGGCGCGTTTGATCGAGAAAGGCATCGAGCGGGTCGATGTGCGAGAGGGCGTTGTAGACCCAAACCACGTCGAAGTCGCCGGGCCACTCGCGCGTGAGATCGGCTCGCTGGCAGTGCACGTTCAGCGAGCGCCCAGTCCGGCTCGCGAAGTATTCGAGACGGCGATCGGCGGCGCTCAGGCGATCGGGCCGCAAATCCACGCCGACCACCTCCGCCCCCACCGCCGCGTACAACATGGCGAAGGTGCCGAATCCCGAGCCCGCGTCGAGCACCCGGACCGGCGGCGCGATGGCGCTGCGCGCCGCGATCCAGCGCGCCGTCCAGCCGGCCTCGCCCCGCCACATGCCGCGCAGGTAGCGACGGATCGAGACCTCGTCGGTGGCTGCCGGCAGCCGCTCGTAGTACTTCAGGAACTCGCCCCGCTCAGCTTCGGGCAGGAAATCCGCCGCGGCGCCGCGCTCCACCTCAATCGTCCACCGGACCAGCGAGTCGAAGGCCTGGTGCGCCTGACCTGGTCCTGGAGTGCCAGGACCTGGTGCGACCCCGTTCCCGCTCGAGACCATCCGCGACTCTAGGGGGAGGCCGTCAGGTCGTGCACCGCGGCCGGCGGTGAGCTGTCGGTGGCGGCGGTCACCACCTGCTTCACGTTGCTGAGCGCGGACCAGTTGCCCGCGTCGTCACGCGCCTTGATCGCGAACCAGTAGTTGGAGCCCGGCGTGAGGCCGAACACGACGTAGCTCTGCGCGGTGCCCGAGGCCGCGGGGACCGGCTGAGGCGAGACCGGCGTGGCGCTCGAGAAGTTGGCGGCGTTGATTGGCGCGGTCGAATATCGAAGATCATAGCCGGAGGCGATTCCGACGCTGCCATCGTCGCCCGGAGCGGTCCAGCTCAGCGTGACGATCTTGTCGTAGACGGCGCTCGCGTCGAGATTGCCGATGGTCGCCGGCGGCGTGCCGTCGGGACCGGCCTGCTGGAGTGCGCCGATCGCGGTGCCGTCCAGCGCTCGGGCCAGCGCGAACGAGCCGGCGGCGGGATGCGCGTCGAAGGTCGTGAAGGTCGAGTCCACGAACTTCGGCGTGCCCCAGTAGGAATTCACGTCGCGGCCGAAAGTGGTGGCCCAGCTCGTCCCCGGGCCCGGCGCGACCTGCCCGCCGCCACCGCCGTTGATGGTCCAGTGAATCGCGCGGCTCGAGGCGCGGCCGGGAAGGAAGTAGAGGTTGCCGTTGCTGGTGAGCTGGTTCGAGGTGCTGCTGAAGTCCCAGTTCATGCCCATCTCGGTCCCGGAAGCGCCGGGATTGAGCTGATAGAGGATGTTGTTGGTGAACACCAGCGAGCCGGTCGCCGGCCACTCGTCGCCCCATTGATCCACGCCGGCCAGCACCTCGGCCACGCCCGAGGCGGAGTTGCCCACGAACGTGCAGTGGTCGATCAACGAGGCGAACTTCTCGACCTGACCGCAGGTGAGCGCCTTGGCCAGGCTGTCGATCACCACGCAGTTACGGAGCGTGTCGCCGCGCATTCCGTTCTGGTAGTAGAGCGCGTAGTCGGAGGGATTGGTGCTGCACTTCAGGTAGAGACCCTCGAAGTAGTTCTGGTTGGTGCTGCCCACCCAGGTGCCCGACGACGAGGGCGCGAAGCGAACCGCGTGACCGCGCAGGATGATGGTGTCGCGATAGACACGATTGAACATGGTCGAATCGCGCCAACGGAACAGGTGATTGTCGTTGTGATTGTTCATCACTTCCCAGCGATTGTCGCGGAACGTGCAGCCCTGCATGAAATAGGCGATGAACGGGTCGATTTCGGCGGTGATGTTGGGCGACAGCGTGATGTACACCTGATTGCTGTCGATCTGGCACCTCTGCGCGCCGCGCATCACCACCACGTGATAGCCGTCGGTCACGTTGCCGCCGAGCTGGAAGGTACAGCGGCGAACCACGTTTCGCTCCGGAATCGTCCAGTCCGAAGGAGGCGCGGCCGGCGTGGCCATGGTGAAGCGACCGAGCCCGCTGGTCACGTTGACTTTGTAGGCCACGCAGTCTTTGGCCTGATCGAGCCCGAGGCTGTTGTAGACGTTGCACCAGGCGATCGAGTCGAACTGCGCGCAGGCGGTGGTGCTCAGACGGTCGAACTCGAACGAGTTCGCGAAGCTCATGCCCTTCACCGTGACGTACTTCCGCTTCATCTGGATGTCGGCGTTGATGAGCACCGCTTCCGGCACGCCGAGGTTGCCGAGGTAGGTGATGCGCGCGCCGGCGGTGCCGTCGACGGTGGGAATCGTCGGGTCGGAGTAGCTGCCGGGCGCGAGCCGGATCACGTCGCCGGCACGCGCGAGGCCGTTGGCGGTGGCCAGGGCGCACGGGCTTCCCGGCGTGCAGGCGCTGCCGGTGCCGGCCGGGCTCACGTCGTAGGTATTGGCGAATGCCGGCGCGGCCAGGCCGAGGCCGGCCGAGGCCGCAAGCAGAAGCGCTGTCAGGCGCGAGGATCGCATCAGCGGTCTCGAGTCTCCGATCGGGTCCGGATGTCCGTAGCAGGATGCGGGAGACCTGCGAAACAGCACGTTCCGTGCCCTGGCCCGCATGTGACCCCCGCGGCGGATCAGCGGACGGGCCAAGCGCTTGGGACTCATGGGAGGCGCCTGAACTCGAAGGTCGGAGTCGAATTCGCCCGTGCGAACGGGCAGGTTGCAAGGTCTACAAGCTACTGGAGGGGGAGGCACCGCCTCAAGCCGAAATCGGGGTGGGACAGCCGCTTTGCGACAATTTCACCCCACCGCCGCCGGCTCGCGCTTCGCGGCCCGGAACCGGTACTCGCCCCTGGCGTAGTCCACTTCGATCTCCTGTCCCGGCTTGAACTCGCCCTGGAGCAGCTTCATGGCGAGCGGATTCTGGATGCGGCGCTGCAGCGTTCGCTTGAGCGGACGCGCGCCGAAGCTGGGGTCGTAGCCCTCCTCGGCGAGCGCATCGCGCGCCGCGTCGCTGAGATGGAGCGAGAGCTGGCGCTCCGCCAGCATCTTCCTCAGGCTTTCGGCGCTGAGGTCGACGATGTGACGCAGATCGTCGCGGCTCAGCGAGTGGAAGATCACGATCTCGTCGATGCGGTTGAGAAGCTCGGGACGAAAGTGCTCGCGCACCGCCTGCTCGACCCGGCGCTCCATCTCTTCGCGCTGGTCTTCGCCGAGCTCGAGGATCCACTGCGAGCCGAGATTCGAGGTCATCACGATCAACGTGTTCTTGAAATCCACGGTCCGGCCCTGGCCGTCGGTGAGGCGGCCATCGTCGAGTAACTGGAGCAGCACGTTCAAGACCTCGGGGTGCGCCTTCTCGATCTCGTCGAGGAGGATGACCGCGTAGGGCCGCCGGCGCACCGCTTCGGTGAGCGCCCCACCTTCCTCGTAGCCCACGTACCCGGGCGGGGCGCCGATCAGGCGCGCGACGGTGTGCTTCTCCTGATACTCGGACATGTCCACGCGCACCATGGCGCGCTCGTCATCGAACAGGAACTCGGCGAGGGCGCGGGCCAGCTCGGTCTTGCCGACGCCGGTGGGTCCCAAGAAGAGGAATGATCCGATCGGACGGCGTGGGTCGTGCAGCCCGGCGCGGGCGCGGCGCACCGCCTCGGACACCAGGCGCACCGCCTCGTCCTGCCCCACCACCCGCTGGTGCAATCGGTCCTCCATCCTCACCAGCTTTTCGACGTCGCCCTCCATCAGCTTGGTGACCGGAATCCCGGTCCACTTGGCGACGACCTCGGCGATGTCTTCCTCGTCCACCTCTTCCTTCAGCATGCGGCGCTCGAGCTGGACCTTGGCCAGCCGCGCGTTCTCCTGCTCGAGCGCGCGCTCGAGCTGCAGCAGCTCGCCGTAGCGGATGCGGCTCACCGCCGCCA
The DNA here is from genome assembly GCA_035498555.1 of Candidatus Sulfotelmatobacter sp. Classification (NCBI taxonomy): domain Bacteria; kingdom Pseudomonadati; phylum Acidobacteriota; class Terriglobia; order Terriglobales; family Candidatus Korobacteraceae; genus Candidatus Sulfotelmatobacter; species Candidatus Sulfotelmatobacter sp. The sequence continues at coordinate 24,795 of DATKAB010000018.1, read as the reverse complement.
GGTCGCCGAGCCGTTCGGCCTTCGCCTCGTCGGTCTTCAGACGCTCGCGGTCGGCCTTCAGGTCGCGGATCTTCTGCACCGATTCCTTCTCGCGCTTCCAGTGGGCTTCGAGCTTCGCGGCCTCGGCGCGCAGCCGTTCACGTTCGGCGTCGAGCTTCTTCAGCCGGTCGCGACTCGCGGCGTCGGTCTCCTTCTCGAGGCCGATGCGCTCGATCTCGAGCTGCCGCACGCGCCGCGTCAGCTCGTCGAGCTCGACCGGCATCGAGTCGATCTCCATGCGCAGGCGCGAGGCGGCTTCGTCCACCAGGTCGATGGCTTTGTCGGGGAGCTTGCGGTCCGGGATGTAGCGGCTCGACAGCATGGCCGCGGCCACCAGCGCCGAGTCCTTGATGCGGATGCCGTGGTGGACCTCGTAGCGCTCCTTCAGGCCGCGCAGGATCGCGATCGTGTCCTCGACCGAAGGCTCGCCCACGAACACCGGCTGGAAGCGCCGCTCGAGCGCCGCGTCCTTCTCGATGTGCTTGCGGTACTCGTCGAGCGTGGTGGCGCCCACGCAGTGCAGCTCGCCCCGGGCGAGGGCCGGTTTCAGCAGATTGGAAGCATCCATCGCGCCCTCGGCGCCGCCCGCGCCCACCAGCGTGTGCAACTCGTCGATGAACAGGATCACGCGCGCCTCGGACGACGTCACCTCTTTCAGCACCGCCTTGAGCCGGTCCTCGAACTCGCCGCGGAACTTGCTGCCCGCGATCAGGCTGCCGAGATCGAGCGCGATCAGGCGCTTGTCGCGCAGGCTTTCGGGAACGTCGCCCGACACGATGCGCTGCGCCAGACCTTCGACGATGGCGGTCTTGCCGACACCGGGATCGCCGATCAGCACCGGATTGTTCTTGGTGCGGCGGGCCAGCACCTGCACCACGCGACGAATCTCGTCGTCGCGCCCGATCACCGGGTCGAGCTTGCCCTGCCGGGCGGCCGCGGTGAGATCGCGCCCGTACTTCGAGAGCGCCTGGTACTTGTCCTCGGCGTTGGGATCGGTGACGCGCTGGCCACCCCGCACCGTGACCAGCGCCTTGCGGATCGCCTCGTCGGTGACGCCGCGCCGGGCGAGCAGCCGCGAGACCTCGCCGCTCTCGGGATCGGCCAGCGAAAGCAGCAGATGCTCGACGCTGACGAACTCGTCTTTCAGGCTCTGGGCGATGGTCTCGGAACGATCGAGCGACGCGACCAGCGCGGGATTCGCGTGAAGGGTGCCGCCCTGGACGCGAGGCAGCGATTCGAGGGCGCGATTCACGTCGGCGGCCAGGGCCTCGCGCGGAGCGCCCAATTTCTCGAGTACCGCCGCGATCGGGCTCTCGGCGTCGGCGAGCAACGACGCCAGCAGATGCTCGTTGAGCAGCTCGGGATGGCCGCCGCTGCGGGCCAGCCGCTGGGCCTGCTCGAGCGCCTCCTGCGACTTGACGGTGAAACGATCGAGATTCATCGAGTTCGGCTCCCTGGGACGCGCCTACGCTAGCACACGTCGCAAAGCCGAAGGCCGTGCGGCGGAGATTGTGGACGGGGGTTCCGAGGCGGCCAAGTCGTTGAAATTGGGCCCCGGGGCTGTCCGAAATGGCTCCGAACCATGGGCATCAACAATCTTCGCCGCACAACCAAGGCCGAACCGCCGCGCTACGCCGCCTTCTCGAAGAACGGAAGCAGCAGCGGCAGCACGCGTCGCGCGAGCGGCGGGAATTCCATGAGGAAGTGGACGGCTTCGCGCAGCGCCTCCCACGAGAGCTGGCCGGACTCGATGCGGCGCGCGAGATCCACCAGCGCGGCCCGGGCCCACGCCCGATTCCCTTCGGGAATGCCGAGCGTGTTCACGTCGGAGGCGAGCGCCAGCAGGGCCGCGGCCGCGGGACTCTGGGCCTGGAGCGCCTGGAGCGCGGGCGCCGGCTGCTCGCGCTTGGCCGGGCGCGGCTTCGACGACAGCACCGGCGAATTGAGCACGAACTCGGCGGTGACGGCGGAGGTGTCCTCGCGGGCGCCTTCCTCCTCCTCCCCCTCCCGCGCCTCGAGACCGGTGGGGTCCTCCTCGAGCTCGAGGTCCGATTCGAGCAGCTCGGGCGAGGCGGCCTCCTCGTCGAGCGCACCGCTCTCGACTTCGGAAATCGCCTCGACATCATCCGCTTCGATCAACCCGCGCGGAGTCTCTTCGATGATGTGCGGTTCGACCGGACCCCGCTCGCCTGCCGGATCGGGCTGGCGCGCGAGCGTGGGCCGCCGCGGCGGCGGCTCCTCGCGGTCGAGGACGTGCGGTTCGAAGTCCTCGGGCGAGAGGCGATCGCTCTCATCGGCCGGCTCTTCGGGCACCATGAACTCGGGCAGCGTGAGCCGGCCGGATTCCTGGCCCCCGCGCCGCGATCCACGCCCCGGGGGTTTGGATGGACGTGCCGGCGGCTGCGGCTTTGGCGATTCGGCGGCCGGAGCCGGTGGAGCCGCTTCGTCGTCGGACTCCGCACGCGATTCGAGCTCGCCAAAGCCCAGCATGTCCTTCAGTCGCTGCTTGTGCCCGTTCTTCTTCCCGCCGCGACCGGGTTTACCCGTCTTGGCCGGCGGCTCCGCCGGCGGAGGCGGCTCCACGGGCCTCAGAATGTTCTCGAGCGGATTCGTCTTCGCCGACTCTCGCTCCCCCCCTGATTTCTTGCTCGCGCCGGTCCCCCTTACGCTGATGCGGGGCGGACCACTCGCGTGGCGTGCGCCCGTGCTGCGCGTCGGCACCGGCGGAATCGCGACTTCGGACACCGGGAGCGTCTTCGCCTCGGAAGCCTTTTCGTCGGCGCGAGCGGGCGGGGGCGTTCCCGCCTCGGGTTCCGTCGGCCCGGGCCGAACGTGGGTGGCGCCCGGAGTCCGTGGCCCGCGACGCGCCGGCACCGGCGGCGGGCCGACCGAGCGTGCCGGGCGCTGAGGCTCCGGCTCGGGCTCCGTTTCCGCTTCGGCCTCGGGCTCGGCCTCCGCTTCGACGCTCTCCTCCTCCGCGCCGGGGAGCTCGAGGAGCGGGAAGTCCTCCTCGCTGCCGTCGGGCGTGGTGTCCTCCTCGATCATCGCCGCCGGCGCGGCCGCGATGCCGTCTTCGTCCACCGACTTGAGCAACGCCTGCAGGAAGTCGAGCGCTTCGGCGCAGCCGCGCTCGTAGAACTCGCGCCCGGTCTTCAGGTCATGCTTGGAGGACGGCGGGCTGAACGGGATGCGGCGGAAGCGTTCCGAGCGCACGGTGTCTTCCGGCCAGATGCGCTGGATGAAGGTCAGGGTGTTCTGGCGCCACTGCTTGAACTGCGGATCGCGGGTGGAGGCGTTGCGCAGTGCGCCGAGCTGCTCGATCTGCTGATTCAGCCAGTCCTGCGCGTTCTTCGCGAGGTCGCTCATGCCTTCCCCCCGCCGGCGCGCGCGTCACCAGTCCGAGAAGCGCTCCTCTCGCCAGGGATCGGCCTCGTTGTGATAGCCGTTCCGCTCCCAGAAACCGGGCTGATCCTGCTCGACGATCTCCAGGCCGCGAATCCACTTGGCGCTCTTCCAGAAGTAACGCCGGGGCACGACCAGGCGCAGAGGCCAGCCATGGTCGGGAGCGAGCGGCTCTCCATCGTGCCGGTCGGCGAGCAGAACGTCATCGTGCAGGAGCTCCGATAGCGGCAGGTTGGCGGTGAATCCGTGCTCGGCGTGCGCGATCGCGAACTTGGCTTCCTTGCGCGCGCCGGCGCGGTCGAGCACTTCCCTCACCGCGACGCCTTCCCACAAGTTGTCGTAGCGACTCCACCGCGTCACGCAATGGATGTCGCTCTTCACCTGGACTCGAGGCAACGCCTGGAATTCCTGCCAGGTCCATCGCTGAGGCCTCTCCACCATCCCGAAAACCCGGAAGTCCCATTTCTCCAGGTCCACCCGCGGCACCGAGCCGTAGTGCAATACCGGCCACTTCTCGGTCAGGATCTGACCGGGAGGCAACCGGGGCTCCTGCTGCGGGCTGGTCTTGGTATCGGCGGAGGCGGGCTTGGAGTTCATGGGTTGTGCGGCGAAGAATGTTGATTCTCGGGTCCCGTCGGCTAAGTCATTGAAATGCCGTGGCCATGGTAGGGCAAAAGGGCCGATTTGGCAGCCGCCAACAATCTTCGCCGCACAACCTCAGGGCCAGGGCCGCGCCACGGACGTGACGCGGCCCCGCAGTGGTCCTAGAAGCTGGTCGAAAGGCTACCCACCAGCGAGATCCCCGGCTCCTCGAGCGACGCCAACGGCAGGGTGTAGGCACGGTTGGTGAAATTCCGGACCCCGACCTGCAGCGTCTGTCCGCTGGCGAGACGGACGCCGCTCATCACGTCGCCGACGATCCACTCCTTGCGGAATGCAAAGAACTGGGAGAGGTCGGCGCGATTGGTGCGCCATGAGAAGCGCGTGCCCGGCTCCACCCACCAGCGGCCGCTTGAGCTGGTCCAGCGCAGCGTGGCGTTGCCCTTCATGGGCGGCACACCGGGCAACGGCGCCTGGTCCTGACTCACGCCGTAGAGCGCCTGAATCGCCTCGCGACTGGTGATGTCGCCGATCGCGCCGTCCACCATCGCGTGCGCGCGCCACTGCTTCGCGAACATCCACTCGGCCTCGGCCTCACCGCCCCAAATACGCGCGGTGGTGATGTTCACGTACTGGTAGGTGGCGGGAGCACCCGGGAACACGGGGCCCGCGAGCTGCACGGCATCGATCAAGTCGTTGTACGTCGAGTAGAAGAGATTGCCGGCGAGCGCGAGATTCTTGGGCGCCCAGCGAACACCGAAATCAGTGGAGACGCTCTTCTCGGGCTTCAAGTCCGGATTGCCCTTGACGATGCCCACCGAAGCAGGGCCGCTGAAGAACAGGTCCTGGGCGTTGGGCTGCCGATAGCCGTTGGCGAGGTTGGCGCTCACGTGCAGGTCGGGCCGCGGCGAGAACACCAGGCCCGCGGAGCCGGCCAGCGCGTCGTTGTTCACGGTCTTCGATTCGAAGCCGAACTCGGGCTGGCTCTCGGTCACGTCATGGTAGTGCGTATAGCGCCCGCCGTAGCTCAGCGTCCACTCGGGACGCAGATAGGCTTCGCCCTGAGCGAACACGCCCAGATTGTCGAAATTGCCCTTGGGCAGCGAGCTGGACTGGGCCGCGGTCTCCCCCGGTGGATACGGCGCACCGGTCGGATCGTTGTCCACGGTGCGATCCACGTTGTCGCCGCCGGTGACATCGCGGGCCGCGTCGAGGCCGAACGTCAGCGAATAGCGGTCGAACTTCCGCGAGCTGGCCTGCGCGCGGAGTCCATAGGTGTCGAGCTTGAGATTGCGGTCGGTCTGGTCCACGAAGGTGCCGGGAGGTCCGGGGCCAAGGAACGAATTGTCGAACGACATCGTCGAATAGAAATTGCGGCGCTCGTTCTGCCAGTAGAGCTTGGCGCTCGAGCTGGCGAACCACGACGACGGAGCGTGCGCGTGCTCGGCCTTCACCTCGACCGAATTGCGGTCGTAGTAGGGGAAGTTGAAACTCTGCGAGAATCCGGGCACCGAGAGGTCGAGCCCCGGCAGCCCGATGTCCTTGCCGCGGTAGAGCTGCCAGCCGGCGGTGAGCGCGGTCTGCTGCGAGAGCGGATAGCGCAGGTTGGCGATGGCGTTGTAAGCCTTGAAACTCGAGTTCTCGACCTTGCCGTTGTCGGGGGTCTGGAAATCCTCGGCCTTGCGCGCGCCGGTGGAGATGAACGCGGTGAGCTTGCCGATCTGAGGCATCAACTGCAGATCGCCGTTCACCTGGCGATCGCCGGTGCTGCCACCGAGCGTGGCGCCACCGTGAAGCTCGTTGCCCGCCTGAGCCATCGGCGCCGGACGCGTGATGATGTTGATCACGCCGCCGAGCGCGTCCGAGCCGTACGACACCGACGACGGCCCGCGCACCACCTCGATGCGGTCGATCTGCGTCGGATCCACCAGCGACGGATGCGGGCCGTTGCCGCGCGCGCTGTTGATCGGGTTGCCGTCCATCAACACCAGCACGCGCTGGCCGCCGAGCCCGCGCAGCACCGGGCGCTGCTCCCACGGGCTGTCCTTGCCGTTGTCGGTGCCGGGCAGCGCGTAGAGCACGTCCCCGGGGACGCTCGGCATCGCCTCATTCAGTTCCTTGCGCGAGACGAACGACAACGCCTGCGGCGAATCGAAGTACGCCCGCGGGTAGCGTGAGCTGGTGACCTGGACTTCGTCGAGGAACATCACCGGCTTGCTGGTGTCGGCGAGCGCGGATTTCGTGGCGGGCGCCGCTTTCGTGCCATCCCTGGGCGGCTTCGAATCGGCGGCCTGCGCCCGCGGCGTCGAGAGCAGCAGCGCCGCGAGCAGCAGTGAACCGCAGGTCATGTCCCGGCTGAGCCGGGCGGCTTGATTTCTTCCCAGAGCCATTGAGGCCGTCCTCCTGAATTGGGGCGCGCGAACGCACGGGATGTGATCGCGCATCGGGCGACGTACTCCTACGTTTCGCAGTATCGCCACTCGAGAACGGTTTCGGTATTGGGAAGAATTCGGAGCCGGGCTCCGTAGAACTACGGAGGACCGACCAGCCCCGCGCGGATGGCGATTCGCACGAGCTGCGCCACCGAACGCGCGCCGAGCTTGCGCATCAGGTTCGCGCGGTGCGTTTCGACGGTGCGGGCGCTGATCTCGAAGCGCGCCGCGGTCTCCTTGGTGGAGAGCCCCTCCGCTACGCATTTCAGCACCTCGCGCTCGCGCTCGGTGAGCTCGGCGAGCGGACTCGCGCTCCCGCCGCCGCGCACCAGCTCGCTCAGCTCACGCTGTACTTCGGGCGAGTGGTAGGCCCGGCCGGCGCGCACCGCCTCGACCGCCGCGACCAGATCCTGGACTGCGGAGTCCTTGAGGAGGTAGCCGTCGGCGCCTTCACGCACCGCGCGCGCCACGTACTCCGGGTCGGCGTGCATGCTGAGCACCAGGATGCGCACCTTGGGCGCGACACCGCGCGCGCGACGCAGCACCTCGAAGCCATCGAGCCCGGGCATGGTGAGATCGAGGATCAGCACGTCCACCGGGCGGTCGCCCAGCGCCGCGAGCGCGGCGGCGCCATCGGACACCTCGCCGACCACGCGGAAACCGGGGTGCGCTTCGAGGATGCGCCGCACGCCGGCGCGCACCAGCGTGTGGTCGTCGGCGAGCAACAGCCGCGTCTCCGAGCTCGCGTTCACGCCGCCGCCCCGAGCGGAATCACCGCCTCGAGTCGCAACCCCGCGCCCGGCGCGCGTTCGAGCGTGAGGGTCCCTCCCAGCGCCGTCACCCGCTCGCGCATGCCGAGCAGGCCGAGGTGGGGCGTGATCTCGCCGGCCGGCCCCGCGCCGTCGTCCTCGACGCGCAGCCGCACGCAGCGCGGCTCGAGGCCGAGCCGAACGCTCACGCGCCGCGCGCCGGCATGGCGCGCCACGTTGGTGAGCGCCTCCTGCACCACCCGGTAGATCGCGACCTGCGCCTCGGCGGGCAGCGCCGGAACGGTCTCGGGCGATTCGAGTGTCGCTTCGACCCGGGCGCGCTTCGAAAAATCGTCGGTGAGCGCGCGCAGGGCGGGCAGCAGTCCGAGGTCGTCGAGCACGGTGGGTCTCAGCAGATTGCTGAGGTTGCGCACCTGGCTCAGCGCGTGACCCACCAGGTCGCTGGCCTCGCGGCGCCCCTCGAGATCCAGCTCGATCTTGACGGCGGTGAGGATCTGGCCGGCCTCGTCGTGCAGCTCGCGTGCGATCCGGCGCCGCTCGTCCTCCTGGCTGGTGAGCAGCAGGTGCGTGAGCTGCTCGAGCTGCCCGGTGCGCGCTTCCAGCGCTCGGCGGCCCTCGCTCAGCACCAGGAACAGCGTGCCGAGCCCGACCATGGCGATGAACAGCACGTCGATGAAGACGCCGAACAGCACGCCGCTGCCGAGCGGGCGAAGCAGCGGATAGTCGAGGCGGTGGAGTCCCCAGAGCGTGAACGTCACCGCCAGCAACAGCGCGCCGCCCGAGCGGCTCTGGCGCTGGTGACGCCAGAACACCCAGCCGGTCCAGAGCGTCACCGCCGCGAGCATCACCACCGAGGTCGAGCCCGCCACCGCCATGCTGCGAATGCCGAACACCGCCACCGCGGCCCACGCGATCGAGAGCGCGCCCAGCCAGGCGTAGTTCCACCGCCAGCGAAGCCCGCGCGAGAACTGGAGCGCCGCCAGCAGCAGCAGCCACGAGCTCATCCAGGTCGCGGCCTCGTGAGCGAACAGCCACACTTCCGCGCGCGTCGCGATGTAGATGGCGATGAACGCCAGTCGCAGGGCATAGACCGCCCACGCCAGCGACCAGCTGGCGAAGAACGGGCGATGCTGCCTCACCCACAGGCCGCAGAACACCAGCGCCTGGAGCAGGGTGAAACCGGCCTGGAAGACCAGCGCGTAGAGTTCGACGGTCTGTCGATCCACGCCGTCAATCTACCCCAGCACGGGGCCGGCCGCGGGTGGACAGCCGCGGCGGGCTGCCGCTAGCTTGGCCGCTCCGAGGAGGATTCGATGCGCGCCCCGCCCTTCAGTCTGTTTTCCGCGATCAGCGAGCTGGTCGTCACCGCCGCCGTGCTGGTGGTGGTGGGAAGGAACTGGAATCGCAAGACCTTCCCGCTCGGGCTGTTCCTGACCGTGGCGCTGTTCGAGGCGCTGGTCAACGTGATGTACATGGCCAATCGCACCGCGCACGCCGCCAGCGGCGCCGAGGCGCTCGCCCCCGGCATGCGCCTGGCGTTTGCGCTGCACGGCATGCTGTCGCTCGGCGCCTATCTGTGGTTCGTGGTGCTGGGCGTGATCGCCTGGGTGAATCAGCAGGCCGGCCGCTTCTGGTTTCGCGAGCATCGCGCGCACACCCTCGCATTCCTGATCGTGTGGTCGATCAGCGTGATCTCGGGCGAGACGATCTTCGTTCTGCGCTATCTCGTCTGACCGGCCGTGCCGATCGCGACCGCCCGCCTCGCCCGCCTGCGCGCACCGCTGCTGCTGAGCCTCACCGCACTGCTCGCGCTCGAATCGGCCGGCGGACTGGTGCTGCTGTTCGTCCGCGTGGCGTTCGGCGCCATGCCCGGGGTGACGATCCACGTCGTTGGTGGACTCGCGCTCACGATCGTCTACACGATCTACCAGTGGACCCACTGGCATCGCGTGGCGCCGTGGCGCTCGCGCCCCGACTATGTGCTCGGACTGATCGCGGCGCTGTCGATGGCGGCGGTCAATCTCACCGGGCTCGCGCTGGCGTGGTTCTGGTGGCGCGCGCAACCACGGGCCACGCCGGCGAGCTACCCGACCGCGCTGTCCGCGGTCCACACCCTGGCCACCATGCTGGTGCTGACGTTCGCCGGCGGGCATCTCGCCGCGGTGCTGGTGCGTGATCGGGGCGTCGCGCGGGGGCTCGAGCGGCCGTAGACCGGGCCCGGGGTCCGCGTTAGACTCCGAGCGCCGTTCCCACCCTCGACGACGACCGTCCCTCGAAAGGTCTGCCGTGAAGACCCACACCGTTCAGGCCGGCGAATGCATCCTCAGCATCGCCACCGCCAACGGTCACTTCTGGGAGACGGTGTGGAACCATCCGGGGAACGCGAAGCTCAAGGCGCTCCGCGAGGATCCCTTCCAACTGGTCGAAGGCGACAAGGTCGTGGTGCCGGATATCCAGGAACGCTCGCTGCGCGGCGCGACCGGCAACCGGCACGTCATCCGGATCAAGGGCATTCCGGCTCACATTCAGGTGCAAGTGTTCACGTCGGGCACCGAGCCGTTCGGCGACGCTCCATTCACGGTGGATGCCGGCGGCAAGCAGGTGAAGGGCACCACCACGCCCGACGGCATCGTGAGCGCGTTCGTGCCCGCCGACGCCAAGGAGGCGAAGCTCCAGGTGGGTGAGGGAGACGACCGGGTCGAGGTCACGATCGCGATCGGCTACCTCGATCCGTCGACCGAGCGCACCGGCGTCCAGTCTCGACTCGCCAACCTCGGCTACTACAGTGGCGAACTCGACGGGAAAGACAGCGAGGCGCTGACCGAAGCCCTTCGCTCCTTCCAGGCCGCGAGCGGCATCGATCCGACCGGCAAGGCCGACCCGGCGACCGTAGCCGCTCTGGACATGCAGCATGGGTGACGAAGGCGGCGTCGCCACCAAGCGACCGAAGGTCGCGATCCGCCGGCGGCCAGCCGGCCACAACGCGAAGCCCGAACCGATCAAGCCGAAGATCCCGAAGGCATACTTTCGCCTCTGTTTCCTTGATCCCGATCAGAAGGAGCGCGATTTCCCGAAGGGCCTGAAGGTGCGCGGCACGCTCTCGGGGGCCAAGGATTCGAAGAAAGTGAAGCCGAAACGCGTCGACGCCACGATCGGCGACGGTGGACGCGTCACGCTCTCGATCGATCTCAAGAAGGCGGAGTCCCTGGCCCTCGAGATCGTGAGCGACACGCCCGTCTATCTGGTGGTCGAGCCGGCCGGCGCGGCTCTCGCGCCCACCGAAGTGGTCGCGGCGAAGAACCTGGCGGGGACGCTCAAGACCACGAAGCGGCTCTTCCGGCTGCCCGAGGGGCTGACCCTCGACCGCGCGACCTGGAAGCTCGATCCCGAAGACAAGGCGTTCTGGGACACGAATCAGGAAACCGTCCCCGTCACCGATCCGGACAAGCTCGGCGACGAGAAGACGCCGCGCAAGCTGGTGCTCCAGCCGGTGTGGCAATTCGTACGACTCACTTATTACGATCGCTTCCTGAAGGGCGACGAGCAGGTGAGCACGCCGCCTCTGCTGATCGAAGGCCATCGCCGGCTCTCCGACGCCGATAAGACGCCGTTCACGGAGGCGCGCTGGAACGTCGGCGCCGACGACTTGAAGGCGGTGCAGTGCGTCCCGTGGATCCTGACCATGGTCGGGGACCGCCGGTTCAAGGTGCCCGACAAGAACTGCCTGCTCCAGGTGAAGACCGTCGAGCCCAACACTTTCATCGAAACGGCGAAGGACAAGAAGCGCGCGCTGACGCTGCTCGACAAGCAGCCGGCCATCCGGCGCACCGCGAACGCCGATCGCCTGCGCTTCTACGACCTGCCGCACCTGTGGCGCAGCAACGGCTGGTTCGTTCGCGAGAAGCCGAAGGGCGATTCGCCCGGGAAGCTCTGGGAGGATCTGGGGGACGGCAAGTTCACCGGAGCGCTCGACAAGCCGCTGATCTTCTCGTTCGACGATCTGGTGCTGACGGACGACAAGCTCAAACCGATCGCGATCGTCAACGCCTCTCCGGAAGACGCCGCGAACCCGAACGACCGGATCGCGATCTTCAAGCACACGTTCGCGAAGGGCACCGACCTCAGCACCGCCGGGCTTTACCGGCGCGGCATCGCGAATCCCGACGAAGACGGCAACTTCCCCTACTTCAGCGAACCGCCCGCGACCTACGTTCCGGGCGCCCGGGTCTGCGAGTACCCGGACTGGACCCGGCTGGTACTCGCGAAGGGCCGCGTGTTCGATGTCTTCGACCAGCGCACGCCCGCCAACGCGGACAACCCGCTGGTCGGCGCGCGCGCCGCGGTGTGCTGGGTCGACGCCACCGGCGCGCTCGCCGGGGTCGATACCTGGCAGTTCATCGCCGGATCCGCCACCAAGGATGCGGTGACGACGCCGGCACCCGGCCATATCTTTCATCCCAGCGCGCCGACCGCGACCCAGTGGGATTTCTTCGCGATTCAGCCCTGCTATCAGCAGCAGTACGTCGAAAGAGTCGCGGCGCTCGACGCCGGCGCGTACGATTTCACGGCGAGCTGGAGTCCGCCCGCGGGCGCACGCGTTCAAACTGGAGGCATCGGTCGCTTCGACATGGTCGCGCTGCGGTGCTGCGACGCCGAGGGCGAGAAGGAGAAGGCGATCTGCCTTCAGTACTTCCGCTTTCATTTCAATTTCGCCGGCGTCAGCCGTCCCTCGGCGATGGCCGGCGACCCGGCCAAGGAAAAGGCCTACATCAAGGCCGCGATCTGCAACATTCCGAAGCGCTGGAACGGACCGGACGGCGCGCAGAATTCCGGGCCCGCGGTGATCGTGAGGAAGACTCCGGCTGACAAGTTCGAAATGATGGTGCGGTGGGTGGCGCAGAGTCTTCCCGAGCCGCAGAGCCACTTCCGGATCGACGCCGTCGACAACAACGGCCGATCGTTCATGGCGAGCAGCGGGCTGGGCGAGCTGCGCGAGTCGGCCCACACGATCGAGCCCCGCCGAGGCGGCGCAGGCGCGCTGGTCGCCGCGCACGAGGCCGGCCACGGATTCAGCCTGCCCGACGAATACTCCGAGAAATCCACGCTCTGCTCCTACTACGAGCGTCCGATCCGCAACAACAGCTGCCTGACGGACTTCTTCGATCGTGACGCCGAGAGCATCATGATGTCCAACCGAACTGTGCGGGCGCGACACTTCTGGCACGTCGCCGAGTGGACGCGCCAACTCTACGGCGGCGACTACAAGGTCGTGCACGGAGCCTACGAATACGAGGTGCCCCCGCACCCCAGCAATACCAAGGACACCAAGACTCCGACGCGCACCTTCACCTACTGGCCGATGAAGGCGAAAATCGGCACCCACACTGGAGGCGGCAAGTACGAGGTGTACTTCTACGCACTCGGCAAGGACGCGTTCAGCCAGAGTGTGATCGGCCCCGCCGACGGCCTGGTCGTCTCGCAGATCAAGATGCGCCTGTCCGTTCCACCCGATCCCGACTGGCCCATGACCGCCGCCGATCCGCCGGCCGGCAAGGAAGGCACGATGGGTCTGGTTCGAGACGTGCTCTCGAAGCTCGAAAACCAGGTGAACGCCCTGCTCAACGGAAAGTTCGTGGCGAAGGGCAAGGTTGGAGCGCTCGAGTTCGAAAAGTGTCCGCTGATCTTCGTCCCGCGCTACATCGTCGACACGGTGACTCTCGAAGCCTCCAGTGCGGACTACCTGAAGGACCAGCTCCCGAGCGGGAGCGCGCAGACCGTCGCGGCCTACGCGACGGCGGTGGCGGCCCTGGTCGCGAAGCACGACGTGCACCTCTGGGTCGAGGTGATCTCGCCGCCCCCTCCGCCTCCACCGCTCCCGCCCCCTCCGGCGCCCGCTCCACGCGCGCCGGCGCCGGCACGCGGCGCGGCGCCGCTGCCGCCCCCTCCTCCACCGCTGCCCCCGCCACCGCCACCGCCGGCGGTCGTCTCGGCATGGGATGGGGCGGGCAAGACTCATCTCAAGCTCAGGCTCGACGAGCTGGCGAAGTTCTCGAACTTCTTCACCGAGTTTCTGGGATTCTTTTCGGTGGCGCCGGACGCGTCACCCAACAAGGCTGATGCGAAACGGGTCGCGAGCAAAGTGCTGACCGATGCCGATATCCTGTGACCCTCGCGCCCGGGCCCTCGCCACGATCCTGCTGCTGGCGGCGCCGAGCGCGAGCTGCAAGGCCACGACTGGAGAACACGTGATGACCACGCCGAATCCCGATAGCCGCTCGGCCCCGGCGTACGAACTGAGCTTCGCGCCGACCGCGATCCACGACGCCGGCGCGCCCGCCGACTCGGCGCCCGCCGCGCCCAATCCGGAACGCGACGCGTGGATCGGGCCGTTCGGCGGCGAGCGCCGCAACGGCCGCCAATCGATCGCGCTCACTCCCGGGCACTGGAAGATCGTCGGGGCCTCGGATTTCACTCCGGATCTCTACCCGACCGAGATCGCAACGGCCGGCGACCGCGTGCTGCTGAACGGCGCCTCGCTCTGGCAGTTGTTCGACACGGCGGGCCACTCGATCGCGCGCGGCGTGATCGGGCGCGGCGGCGCCACGATGGATGCCGGCCGGCGCTGTTTCGTCGCCGCCGACCCGACCGGGCCGATCAAGGTCTGGAATCTCGGCGATGGCGCGTTCCGCTACGCCATCGAGCCCTACTTCGGCGCGGATTTCGAGCGCGCGCACGTCGCCCGCCACGGCGACTCGCTCACCATCGCCAGCATCGAGCGGGTGACCGACCCGCACAGCAGCCGGATCCCCAAGACCACGGCACTCGAAGTGCAGCGCATCGGCGAGTCGCCGGCGGTGACCTCGATCGGACTCCTCGAGCGGACCGACCGGATCGCGAAGCTCATGCTCTCGAGCGCCGAGGTCGCGATCGCGGGAAGCAGCGAGGGGCTGGTGGTGGCGAGCCACGACACAATCTATTTCGCTGGCCCCGATCTGCGCATTCACTCCGCGCTGCGGGGCGAATTCGAATCCCTGGCGTTGAGTCTCGATGAGCGGGACGTCGTCTATCTCATCGGGCGCCAGAGCGCCCGCGCGTTCCTCTGGCGACTCGAGCGCGATGGACGGCGCCTCTACGACTGCGAGCTGCCCGGACTTTCCGCGACCGACGTGACGCCGCCCGCCGTGGGCCTCGACCATCGGGCCTGGGTGCGTGACGGCGCTCGACTCACGGTGGTGTCGCCGACCGGTCGCGTGCTGGCGACGACCACGCTGTCCAACCCGATCGCCGGACTCACGCTCACGCCCGACGGCTGGGCGCTCGTCACGCAGGGGGCTTCGATCCTGGCAATGCGTCCGGCCGACAGGCCGGGGAGCACGGCGGCATTCGATTCCCACCTGCTCTTCACTTGTCCCGACGGCGCGCTGACCACTCCGGCGCTCTTGCTCGCCGATGGTCGGATGGTGGTCGGCTCATCGAAGAAGCTCTACCAGCTCGAGGCGTCACTCCAGTGAGATCCTCGCACCTTCCGATCGCCGTCTCGAAACCGCCGAGGACTGCGCCTTGCTTCTGACCTCCCACAAGCCCTGGTCGCTCGTGCTGTGGAAGGACGTGAAACCGGGCGCCCGCCGCGTGCCTCCGGCAATCGCGACCGCCTGGATCGACGCCTGGATCCTGGATCCGCACCGACGCTCCGAGCTGTTCCGGATCTGGGAAGGCCTCACCGGGAATCGCCAGCACGCGCGCGGCGGCATGGCGCCCGTGGATTTGCAACGCACGCTCGGGCCCAGACTGCGGCGCGCGGTCGAGTCGGGCGAGCTGGTGATGATCACCGAGGAGGGCGGCGAAGGGTGGCGGGGCGCCGTGGCCGCCCAGCGGGCCAGCGAGGCGGCCGCGCCACCTCCCGCCGAGTCGCCGCGTCCGACCAAGACCTGGATCGAGTTCCTGGTCGAGGACATGGCCGGGCAACCGATCGCGGGGCGCAAGTACCGCGCGACGCTCACCGACGGCACGAAGAAGACCGGCCAGACCGACTCGAACGGCCTGGTGCGCTTCGACGAGCTCGATCCCGGACTCTGCGAGTTCGTGCTCGAGGGACTCGACGGGAATGCGTGGGAAGAAGTGGACGGCGCGGCGGGAACCGACTGGATCGAGTTCCTGGTCACCGACGGTGAGGGTCGGCCACTCGGTGACATCCGCTATGAAGCACGCCTGACCAACGGGACGCTGCAGACCGGCCGGACGACGAAGAGCGGGCTGGTGCGTTTCGAGGGGCTTCCGGGAGGCGAATGCCAGTTCCGGCTTCCCGACTACGACGCCGAAGAAACGCTGGACGCAGGCGAGGCCTCGGACTGGACGGAGCTGCTGCTGATCGGGGGTGAAGGCCAGCCCGTGGCCGGCGTGGCGTACGAGGCCACGCTCGCCGACGGCTCGAGCCGCTCCGGCAAGACCGGCGATGACGGCCTGGCGCGGCTCACGGGACTCAAGAGCGGCAAGCTCGAGGTCCGCTTCCCGGAGGTCGACGCGGAGCCCGAAGGCGAATGAAGCGCGTGGACGACAGCGGGCCCCGGGCGTACGTTTCGCGGTCCGGCCGGACGATGGCGAGGAGCGAGAGCGGCGGAGAGGCGGAATGAGCGAGTCACCCGGAAACGTGGGGAACGACGCGGGAACAGCCGACGCGAAGCCCCGGACGTTCATGGTGTGGACGGGCAAGCGGCACGTTTTCCGGGTTCGCGCCGCCGAAGCCTACTGGCTCGCGGCCCAGGTGAAGCTGATCGGAGACGACCCGGCGGTGAACCACGCGGTGCGAATCGTCGACCCCGATACCGGAAAGGTGGTGCTCGACGACCTGACCACCGACGACGAGGGTGTGGTGCGCGCCGAGGTGCCGGAGAACAAGGAATACCACATCGAGCTGGTCGAGCCCGACACGCCGATGGAGTTCCCGGACGCGGACTACGGGATGGGCGACTCGCACGCCTTCCTGCGCTGTCGCTTCGTCGACGAGGCGGGCAACCCGATCGCGAACCAGCAGGTCGAAGCCAAGTTCGGCGACGATGACATTCCATTCGTGACCGACGCCGACGGACAGATCGAGGCGGTGGCGCATCTCGGCGCGTACGAGCTGGTGATCGGGGATCAGACCTTCTACGCGCATTCCGTTCCGGCCGAGGACGCCGACCGGGACGAGGCGGTGCACGTGTTCGTGGTGCGCGCCGAGGAGTCGGAGCCGGACTCGGCGGGAGATGCCGAAGAGGCCGACGCGCCCGAACCCCTGCCGAAGTATCCGACCAGCGAAGAGGGAGAGGAAGAGATCGCATGACCAAGCCCAGGCACCTCTCGATCTTTCCCGATCCCCCGCTGCCGTGGACGAAGACCGACATCCCGCCCGGCAAGGACGGTGTCCCCGGTGGAATCCAGAAGATCTACCGGATCTGGGAGGACCTGCGCGCCCGCAACGGCGACGGCTACGTCCCGAGCGCGAACGGAGGCGGCATTCTCGCGAACGTCATCGATCACGGCGGGCTCGCGGTCAACCAGGGCACCACGTGCTCGCCGTTCACCGCCACGGTCATCGCCCTCGCGTTCGACCCCGAGTACCCTCGCCAGGACATGCCGGTCAAAGGCGGCGACCCGTACGTGCCGATGTTCAACAACGGCAAGGACAAGCTGCCGTTCCACGATTTCTACCAGCAGCACAACGGCGACAATCAGCCGATCGAATCGATCGTAAAATACATGCTGGGCGTGGAGAAGGATCCCACCGAGATGCGTCGCGGCGACCTTCTGGGAGTCGACTGGCTCGACGTGAACAAATCCGGCCACGCCATCTTCTGCTGGGACGTTCATCTCGACGCCAACGGGAAGGTCGACGCGTTCCAGTACCTCGGCGCGAACTCGGTTCCCTGGTGGGCCGGGGTGACGATCGGCCACTGCGCCTACAAGCCGTGGATCAAGGGCAATCCCAAGATGGATCGCAAGGCCGGTGATCCCGGAATCGAGAACGCGCGCGCCCCGGACCCGGTCTTCAAGGACGAGCCCCTGGTGGTGCAGCGTGGACAGTGGCTGGTGCTTCCGGGGGTGAAAGAGGGCTCGATCGACCCCAAGACCTTTCTGGTCGAGCCGGACAAGGGCAAGATCGCCTATCCAAAGGACGGAACCTTCACGGTCCGAAAGGTGAGAGTCGGCCGGCTCAACTACACCGATCCGGTCCCCGAGCCCTATTGCATGAAGAAAGGCGGCGCGGCGGCGATGGCCGCTCCGGTCGCCGCCCACGCGCCGGCCCGGCCGGTCGTGATCGCCGGCGCCGACCTCAAGAAGAATCCGGAGAAGCCGAAGGCGGCGCCCGCGCAACCCGCAAAGCAGAACCCCGACACGCCGGCGGCCTGGCAGCTGATCGTCGAGTCTGCGCTGCAAACATTCTTCCGGACTGAGTGGATCAAGTCCGACCCCGGCGACCCGGACATGATCAACGATCCGAAATCGAAGGCGGCGATCAAGGAGTATCAGACGCTGCTCAAGCTGAAGGTCGACGGAATCGTCGGGAAGCAGACGCTGGGATCGGTGCTGAAGCAGCTGCCCTACTGCGTGACCCAGTTGAGCGCGCAGCTCATGCTCGCCGATCTCTATCGCGGGAAGAAGATCTCCACCGACCCAGGACCCGCGAACGGTGTCCATCACGCCCAGACACGGAGCGCGGTCGAGGAGTTCCAGAAGGCCAATGGCCTGCCCGTGACCGGCGTGCCCGACGCGGACACCTACGAGAAGCTGAAGGCGGTGCGCGACGGCCACGCGGCGACCTCGGAAAAGCCCGGGCTCGCCCCGGAGATGAAGCATCTCTACTGGTTCGGCAACAGCGTGGCCCCGGGGGGCACCGCGGTGCTGTGCCTGCACAGCGAGGATCTGCAGATCGGCCAGGAATGTCCGATCGTCTTGAAGGACGACGCGAGCGGGAAGCAGGTCACGAGCACGGCGAAGTTCAACGTCAACGCCAAGAAGATCGAAGTGCCGGTGCCGATCCCGGCTGACTTCGGCGCCGGCGCGTCGGTGCGCGCCACCGTCACCGCCGCGATCGGCGACGGCGGCACGCTCGAGACCACGACCAAGGCGCCGCTCCAAGTCCAGAAGCCGTCGACCGCGCCGGTGCTCGAGCGCGCGGACTGGCGACCCTACGTCGGCAAGGATTCGCTGCCCGACGAAATCGTCGAGATCGTCAAGCGCAATCGGGCCAAGTACCCGACCAAGACCCTCCCGCCGGCGCAAGGCGGTCCGAACAACTCCTACGAAGGTCCCGACAAGTACGACTACAAGCCGCCCGCCTCACACCAGAAGTGGGCGACGGCGTATTTCCAGAAGAAACAGTCCGATGTGACCGGACACGAGAAGTCGGGGCTGACCGCGTACCTCAACATGCTGGTCCACGAAGGCTACCCGGCCAGCCTGCAGACCTACGACGGGCTGATCGTCACCTGGGGGGTCGGGCTCGGCGGCACCGGCAACGGTGTCCACACGTTCGAGAATCTGAACAAGGATCCGGCCATGAAGCAGCGGCTGGACGACATCGGAATCAATTTCTTCGACGTCGACTACCACGTGGTGGACGTCGCGAAGAAGAAGGTCGTGACCAGCAGCGTGGGGAAGAGCAAGGGCGAAGATTGGCGCCACATCGTGCCGCTGAAGTCGTGCCGCGAGCAACCCGATCTACTCTGCGCTCTCATCGGCATCTCCGAGGATCCGGCGACGCGTGAGGCAGTGGCGGAAGCGATGTATACCGTCTACAAGACCTCGACCGCATTATGGCCGAACCAGGACAAGGTGTTCACCGAAGCGCTGTACTTCATGGTGACTCACTTGCGCGCGTGGGTGCCCGCAGCGGGCAACCCGATCGACGTCGGCAAGATCTTCGCGACCTACGCCAGCGGGACCCCGTCGGTCGAGACCGACAAGAAGATCGCGCAACCGATCCTCCGCCAGTTCATCCGCGGGCTGAAGAAGATCTATCTCGACACCCGCAAGCAACCCGGAAACTGGCAGGAGATGCGCGGTCGCGCGAAGTCGCACGTCTGGCGCGACCTGCGCAAGGAAGGCAAGAAGGAAGGCTTCGACCCCGGCGACTTCGAGTACGAAGAAGGCTACTGACGCCGAGGACGCCGCCTCGCCGCGAGATGGACTCCGGGCGCTACGGCACCCACCGCTTCAGCCAGCTCATGAACTCGCCGTACCAGAAGATCGAGTTGCGCGCCTTCAGCACCCAGTGGTTCTCGTCGGGGAAATAGACCAGGCGCGCCGGGACCCCTTTGGCCTTGAGGATCCCGTAGCACTCGAGCGCGTGCCCGACCGGCACGCGATAGTCGCGCTCGCCGTGGATCACCAGCATCGGCGTCTTGAAGCCAGCGGCGTTGCGCGCCGGGTTCCAGCGGTCGATCCGATCGAGTCCGTCCCACGCCTCGCCACCCATGGATCGCGCGCGACCCTGGGTCACGTCGCTGCCGTACTGCTGAATCAGATCGAACACGCCGGCGTGATTGATGATGCACTTGAAGCGATCGGTCTGCGCCTCGATCCACGACGCCATGTAGCCGCCGTACGAGCCCCCGGCCATCGCCATGCGCGACTCGTCCACCAGGCCGGCGGCGACCAGCGCGTCAACCGCCGCCATCGTGTCCTTGAGCGGCCGATCGCCCCACGAGCCCTGGATGCGCTGCGCGAAATCCTGCCCCCACGAGGTCGAGCCCTGGAAGTTGATGAGCGCCGTGATGTAGCCGCTGGCCGAGAACACCTGTGAATTCCAGCGCCACAGGAAGGTGTCGCCGCTGATGGCGTGCGGGCCGCCGTGGACCTGCATCAGCAGCGGATACTTCCTGCCGGCCTGGTAGTCGGGCGGGAACACCACGAACATCTGTACGATCTCACCGTAGGCGCCTTCGAGCGTCATCTCGCGCACCTCGCCGGTGGCGAAGCGCGAGGTCACGGCCTCGGTGAACTGCGTGAGCCGCTGGAGCCTCGATCCGTCGAGCGAGGCGGAGTGGACCTCGGGAGGCTCCGACAGCGTCTGGCGCGTGAAGAACACGCGCTCCCTGGTCGTGCGCACCCCGCCGATCGTGCCGTCCCACACCAGGCGCTTGGGCGTTCCCTCGCCGCGCAACGCGAACAGCGCGGTGCGGGCGTTGTCTTCGGTCTCGAAGAACAGCGTGCCGTCGGGCGCGAACCGCCAGTGGGTCGGCGAGAGCTTCCAGTCCGGCGCGATCTCGCGATGCGTGCCCGATCCGCGATCGAATTCCATCACGCGCACCCGGTCGGCGTAGAAGAGCGGATCGTGCTGCATGCCGTAGACGATGGCGCGGCCGTCGGGTCGATAGCGCGGCTCGAGATCGCCGGCGGGATGGTCGGGCGTGAGGCAGGTCATCGCGCCGCCCTGGACCGGCACCGTCCAGATCGCCGAGCGCAGAAAGCCGGTCTTCTCCTCGACGCGAATGCCGGCGAACGCGATCTCGCGTCCATCGGGCGAGACGTCGTACTGGCCCGACGGTTCCATGAAGTCGAACCACAGCGTCGAGTCCGGCGTGAGGTCGCGGGTCTCGCCGCTCTCGACGTCGACCACGAACAGGTGCGGCACCTCGCCGGTGGTGAGCCAGCGGTCCCAGTAGCGATAGACGCGGTCTTCGGTGACGTGCGCCTTGACCGGGTCCTTCTCGCGGCGCTCGAGCTCGCTCGCCGTCTTTTCGACCGTCAGGTGGCCCTTGAGCAGTGCGCCCGCTACCACCACGCGCTTGCCGTCCGGGAGCCAGGTGGGATCGAACGCGCCGAGCGGCAGCCGGGTCACCTGCCGCGGCTCGCCGCCGTCGAGCGGCATCACGAACAACTGAGGCTTTCCGGCGCCGGCCTCCGACTTCGCGTCCTTGGCCGCTGAAGCGCCCTTGCGGATGAAGGCGAGCCGCTTGCCGTCGGGCGAGAACGCGGGCTCGCTGCTCGACATGTCGGCGCCGGTGAAAGCGACCGGCTCGCCACCCATCGCCGGCAGGATCCAGAGGCGCGAGCGGCCCTCGTTCTTCTCCAGGTCGTAGGTGGTGACCGCGACCGCCAGGCGCGAGCCGTCGGGCGAGGGAATCGGAGCGCCGACGCGCGGAATCGCCCACAGGTCTTCGGCGGTCATGGGCCGCGGACCCTTGCGTGCGGCGTGGAGCACGGTCTCGGGCGTCGTCATCACGGACATGGCGGGTCTCCGGGGGTGGGAGGTCGAGCGCGCGCGAACGGAGCGAAGGCGGAGAGTGTAGCGGGGGCGGGCGAGGCCGGCCAACCACGGAAAACGCCGGGGCGCGGATCCTCCGGGTGCGTGCTCACCCGTTCTCACCGCGCCCCTGTGCCGAACCAGGCAGCCAGCACCCGGTCGACGAAGAGCCGGAGGAGCCAGGAAATCGGGTTTCCTGGCTCCTCCCACCATCAAATCGTCTGCTTCGGCGCCCTCATCCGTTCGAGCAGCTCGCGCTGCTCCTGAATCTGCTGCTGAATCCGCTGCCGAAGCTGCTCGCGATCGATCACGCGCTGAGCCGACCGCGCTTCGATCCGCGCCCGCACCGCCTCCATGCGCGCCTGGATCTCGAACTGACGCTGCTGCGCTCTCAGCTCGCAGTGCATCTGCCGAACCTGCTGTTGGGCCTCACGGATCGCCGCTTCGGTCGTGCGATCGCAGCAGACGAAGTTCATGTCGAAGCCCGGCTTCGGCTCGAGCGCCAGCGCCGCGTCGGCCAGCGCGTCGGGCGCGCCCCGCAGCCCGACCACGCGCAGATTGTCGGCGATGCGCAACGCGCCCCCGACCGCCTGATGCAACAGGGCGCGTCCGACAATGCGCGAAGCGACTTCGACCGCGTGGGCCTCGGGGCTGGCCAGGAACTCTCTTGCCGCGCCCACTCCCACACTCAGCGCCACTCCATCGAAGGCCAGCACCGACGCGCCGATCAGGGCGATCCCGGTCCACTTGCCGAATTTGTTCATGGGAGTCTCCTCGGCGGTGCGCCCCGTGGGGCATCGGTGTTGGCTTTCGAACGCTGGGTTGGACGGGTGACCGGTCCAAAAGGTTGCATGGGCCCCAAGCCGATTCGTCAGGGATCGCCCCGCCGGCGCGACTGCCCGACCAGCGCCGTGCACGAGGCGACCAACGCCGGCCCGGCGGCGGCTGGGGCGGGCGCGATCGCCGGCCGCGTCGCCGAATCGGTCGCGCCCCCACGCTGGAACTGTCGCGTTGCCCGAATCCGGCGCCAACCGATTTGCGCTATTCTGTGGGCTCGAGCCCCAACGGAAAGGACCTTCGCGAGCCATGAGCACGGAAATCCGGGCCGACCGGCCCTCGGGTCGCAGCGAGAACCACGAGCCGTTCCACCTCAGTTTGCTCGAGGGCTTCAAGCGCCAACTCCCCGACGCCGACCCGACCGAGACCGCCGAATGGATGGCGGCACTCGACGACATCGTGCGCAACGCGGGCCACGAGCGCGCCGACTGGCTGCTGCGCCGGCTGCTGAAGCGCGCGCGCCAGTTGAAGATCGGTCTGCCCGGTCTGGTGCAGACGCGCTACATCAACACCATCTCGCCCGAGCAGGAGCCGAGCTTCCCCGGCGACGAAGAGATGGAGCTCAGGATCCGGCGCATCATCCGCTGGAACGCGGCGCTGATGGTGATCCGCGCCAACAATCGCTTCAACGGCCTGGGCGGCCACCTCTCGACTTACGCCTCGGCGGCCAGCCTCTACGAGGTCGGCTTCAATCACTTCTTCCGCGGCAAGGACGAATCGCCCGGCGATCAGATCTTCTTCCAGGGCCACGCCGCCCCGGGCATCTACTCGCGCGCGTTCCTCGAGGGCCGCATCAGCGAATCGCAGCTCGACCACTTCCGGCGCGAGATCGTGCGCGGAGCGGGGCTTTCGTCGTACCCGCATCCTCGGCTGATGCCCGACTTCTGGGAGTTCCCCACGGTGTCGATGGGCCTCGGCCCCATCAACGCCATCTACATGGCGCGCTTCAATCGCTACCTGCAGGCGCGCGGCATCGCCGACACCTCGCAGCAGCGGGTGTGGGCGTTCCTCGGCGACGGCGAGATGGACGAGCCCGAAGCGGTGGGCGCGCTGACGCTGGCGGCGCGGGAAGGCCTCGACAACCTGACCTTCGTCATCAACTGCAACCTGCAGCGCCTCGACGGCCCGGTGCGCGGCAACGGCAAGATCATCCAGGAGCTGGAGGCGATCTTCACCGGCGCCGGCTGGGACGTGTTCAAGGTGATCTGGGCGCGCGAGTGGGATGAGCTGCTGGCGCGCGACTACGAAGGCGCGCTGGTCGAGATCATGAACGAGACCGTCGACGGCGAGTGGCAGCGCTACTCGATCGAGAGCGGCGCCTACATTCGCGAGAAGTTCTTCGGCAAGGATCCGCGCACCCTGAAGATGGTCGAGGGCATGACCGACGATCAGATCAAGGCGCTGCGCCGCGGCGGCCACGACTACCGCAAGGTGTACGCGGCCTACGCGGCGGCAACCTCGGTGAAGGGGCGCCCGAGCGTGGTGCTGGCGAAGACCGTCAAGGGCTGGACGCTGGGCGGCGGCGCCGAAGCGCGCAACATGACGCACCAGAAGAAGAAGCTCGACCTCGAGGAGCTGAAGAAGTTCCGCGACCGGCTCGAGCTTCCGATCACCGACAAGACGCTGGCCGACGCGCCCTACTTCCATCCCGGCGCCGGGAGCCCCGAGGTGAAGTACATGCTCGAGCGGCGGAAAGCGCTCGGCGGCTGCGTGCCCAAGCGCATCGTGCGCGCGAAACCCATGCCCGTGCCGGCTGCCAAATCCTTCACCGAGTTCGAGACCGGCACCGGCGAGAATCAGATGGTCTCGACCACCATGGCTTTCGCGAAGCTGTTGCGAAATCTGCTTCGCGACAAGGACTACGGCAGGCGCGTGGTGCCGATCATTCCCGACGAGGCGCGCACCTTCGGCATGGAGGTGCTGTTCCGCGAAGTCGGCATCTACCAGCCGTTCGGCCAGAAGTACGACCCGGTCGATTCGAAGCTGGTGCTCTCGTACACCGAGAAGAAGGACGGCCAGGTTCTGGAGGAAGGCATCACCGAGGCCGGCTCGACTGCCAGCTTCACGGCCGCCGGCACCAGCTACGCGGTGCACGGCGAGCCGATGATTCCGTTCTACATCTTCTACTCCATGTTCGGCTTCCAGCGCACCGGCGATCTGCTGTGGGCGTTCGGCGACGCGCGCGGCCGCGGCTTCATGCTCGGCGCCACCGCCGGGCGCACCACGTTGAACGGCGAGGGGCTCCAGCACGAGGACGGCCACAGCCAGCTGCTGGCAGCGGCGCTGCCCAACGTGAAGGCCTACGACCCGGCGTTTGCCTACGAAGTCGCGGCGATCGTGCGCGAAGGAATGCGGCGCATGTACATCGAGGGCGAGGACATTTTCTACTACCTCACGCTCTACAATCAGGACTACTCGATGCCGCCCAAGCCCGCAGGCGTGGACGACGGGATCTTGAAGGGCCTCTACCCCTACCGCGCGGCGGTGACCG